>NZ_LGSS01000027.1 GCF_001190785.1 Gottschalkia purinilytica
GATATTATGTAGATACAGTAGGAAGAAATAAAAAGGCAATTGCAGAGTATATAAAAAATCAAATGCAAGAAGATATAGCAGGTGATCAAATAAGTTTGAAAGAGTTTATAGACCCGTTTACGGGTGAAGAGGTAGCCAAAGGGAAGAAAAAATAACCCCTTAAGGGGTGCCCTGAAAAACTATAGCAGTTGGCAAACCTTTCAGGGTGTCTTAAGACACAGCAAGTAATATGCCCTTATAGGGCTGAGCAAACCACCCGTTTGACGGGTGGTCATGATTAAGGTATTATCATATTATAGAGATTTCTTTTAGGATATGTTATAAGTAAATGCTATAAATCACAGTTTAGAATAAGTAACATATATTAAAATAACAATATTCAAGATTATAAATATAAAGTTAAAATATATAGATAAATAAAGTAGCGATATTCAGATAGTCATACTAAGATTGATATAATACTAGCTAAATATTAAAATTATATTTTAATCTAGAAAGCTTAAATTTATCATGGGGATATAATTAAATTACAAAAAATATAGATATATATTCTTTATACACATTTGTCATAATATTTTTTATACTCGGCAGGAGATACTTGAGTATATTTTTTAAATATAGTTGAAAAATAATTTTGATTTTTAAATCCACATAAATCTGCTATATAGCACATTGAGAAGCTAGTGGTAGATATCAATTCTTTTGCTTTTGAAACTCTTAAATAATTAATAAAATAAGTAAATTTCATTCCTGTTTTTTTAAAAAAGAGACTTGATAAATAATTTTTAGATACGTGAACTACTCTAGCAACGGCGTCTAATGTTATAGGAGTATTTAAGTTATTTTCTATATATTCAATAGCGTTGTTAATTAAAGCATTTTCACATCCATAATGAGATTTTTTTAGAATTTCACAATAGTTTATTATAGCTTTTTTTCCGATTTCTATAATTTTATATATGGAATTTTCTTGTTCGATATAAAGAATGTATTCATTACATAAATTTTTGAGGTTAAAGCATTTATCTTTATTTATGCTCAAAGTTCTACTTAAAGAAACCAAAAGACATATCATATGGTTCTTTAAAGAACGTGTATAAAAACCACATCCTAAATCTTTAAAGTCGTTATTAGAAAAAAACTCTTCATAAGCCGTAAGGGCTCCTTTAATATCATGAGATTTAAGTTTTAAAGCTATTTTTTCTTCCATTATAAATTGAGAGTAATTCATATTACATACATTGCAATTCATAATAGTTTCCTCCCTTGATAAATTTAATAATTATTTATAAAAAATAATGTAATATTTAAAAGTATATGATGATTATTAGTAGTATAATGTAATGAAAATGATAATCAATATTATTAACTATTATAACATAAATAATATAATATCTGAATTATTCACTTGTATGTTTTTTTATTTATTTATAAGGAGGAATTTATAATGAAAAAGTTAACAATTATTTATTGGAGTGGTACTGGAAATACGGAGGAAATGGCAAAATTAATAGAACAAGGAGCAAAAGAAGGTGGTGCTGAAACTAGATTAGTAAATGTAAGTGAGGCTACTATAGAAGATGTAGAACAAGCGGACATAGTAGCATTAGGATCACCTTCTATGGGAGCAGAAGTAATAGAAGAACAAGAAATGGAACCATTCGTAGAATCGATAGAAGGTATAGTAAATGATAAAATTGTTGGATTATTTGGATCCTACGATTGGGGAACAGGAGAATGGATGGAAAATTGGGTAGAAAGAATGAATGGATGTGGAGCAAAAGTAGTAGGAGATGGATGCATAGTTAACTTATCACCAGAAGGTGAAGAAGCGGAAAAATGTAAAGCATACGGTAAAAGCTTGACAGAGGTATAGATTTTAAGAGGTGAGAAGATGGAAGATTTAAAAATTAATTTTTTTAGAAAACTAAATAGTATGAGTGAAATTGAATATATGGAACACTTTATTACCTATTTAATTTCTCCAGTTATAACAGGTATAAAGCCATCTTCCACAATAACATTAAGTAATTCTACGAAAAACATATATGAAATCTGGAATCTATATGGAGAAAAATTTTTAAATAAGTTTGGCTTAGAAAGCTTAGTATTAAAGAAATTTCCTGAAGGAGCAGTAATATTAATTTATAACAGGAAAGTTTTAGAACAGCATATATTTATAAATGAAAATAAAGAGTTTTTATGTGAACTAGGATATGGTAAAGATTTGACATTAAAAGATTGCTTATTATGCCTAAAGCATAAATTTGAGCAAGTATCTTTTCCACATGAAAGTGGTATATTTCTAGGAATCCCAATAAACGATGTAAAAGGATTTATAAATAATAGAAATTGCTTGCTATGTGGATATTGGAAAGTATATGATGACTGTGAAAAAGCTAAGGAAATATTCAAGCTTTACGACAAGTCTAAAGAAATAATTTTAACGAATATATTAAAAGGAGAAAACTTGGAGCTAATGATAAAGAGTATTAGCAACATATATACAGATCAGTTACGCTACATTAGCTAAAAGAGTGCTTTTAATATAATATAATATAATTTTAATAGAACCCTTTTCTATATATGGTTAGTATATTATATATAGAAAAAGGGTTTTTTATTTGAATATAATACTAGAAGTCAAAATAAGTTTTAATATAGAAAATTAAAATTTAAATTATAGAAGAAGAAACCTAGATTAAGGAACGATAATTAAGAAATCTTGTCAAGTTTTGACATCTATATTAAACTCTTATATAATTTTAAAGGATATGATTTTTGACATTGTAAAGGAGGAAGGTAACTTTAATGAATCTAGTAGAAGGAATTGTAAATTATGTAAATGATATATTCTGGGGTAAAAATATATTAGCAGTACTATTATTACTTGCAGGAATATATTTTACGATTAAGACAAGATTCTTGCCATTTAGAAAATTTAAAGAAATGATAAGAGTAATAACTGAAAAGAATACTATAAGTGATGACGGAGAAAGTATATCGTCATTTCAGGCATTTTGTGTTTCAACAGCATCAAGAGTAGGAGCAGGAAATCTAGCAGGGGTAGTAGCAGCAATATCAATAGGAGGACCAGGGTCAATATTCTGGATGTGGATAGTAGCATTGGTAGGATCATCATCAGCATTTATAGAATCAACATTAGCTCAAATATATAAGGAAAGAGATCCAGTAACAGGAGGATATAGAGGGGGCCCAGCCTATTTTATGGAGAAAGCTCTTAATAAAAGATGGATGGGAGTATTATTCGCTATATCAGGACTTATATGTTGGGCAGGAGTAAGTCAAGTAATGTCAAATACAATGACAGAATCGATATATAATATATTTAAAATTGATAAGCTAGTAATCATTTCAATATTAACTGTATTAGGAGCAATAATTATATTTGGTAAAAAAGATAAGATAGCCAAAGTTTTAGAAAAGCTAGTACCAATAATGGCTACATTGTACTTAGTAGTAGTTATATTCATAATATTAAAGAATATAACATTAATACCTAGAGTAATTTTAGAAATAGTTGAAAATGCTTTTGGAATAAAACAAGCAGTAGCTGGAGGTATAGGTATAGTAATAAGAGAAGGAGTAAAAAGAGGATTATTTTCAAATGAAGCAGGAAGTGGAAATGCACCATGTGCAGCAGCAGCGGCAGATGTATCTCACCCAGTAAAACAAGGACTTATACAATCACTTGGGGTATTTGTAGATACACTTTTAATATGCAGTGCCACAGCATTTATAATATTATTAACAGATAAAAGTGTAACAAAAGGTTTAGTAGGTATGGAACTATTACAAAAATCTACAGAATATCACATAGGAAGTATTGGACAATACTTTATAGCAGTTATATTATTGCTATTTTGTTTTAGCACTTTTTTAGGAATACTATATTATGCAAAACCAAACATTGCATTTTTATATGATAAGAAGATAGGACAAGAGATATATAAGGTATTTGCATTAGTAATGTTTTTTTTAGGTGGATTAAGTAAATATAACTTCGTATGGGCTTTAGCAGACTTTGGTCTGGGATTAATGACAATTATTAATTTATGTGCAATAATACCTCTTTCCAAGATTGCTATAGAATCTTTAAAGGATTATGAAATGAATCATGAAAAAAAGAAGAAATCTAAAATTATTTAAAGTTGTTTTTATATAGAATACTTGATGTTTCTTGATTAATAAAAGAGTTTCAATCTGTATGGACTTGGAACTCTTTTATTAGAATATATAACCATTTAATTTTTCATAAGAACGATGGACTTTTGACATTGATAAGTAATTTTCATATAATCTTATGGTGGACAATACTTATATTATAGTAGGAAATTTGTAGGAAGGTAGGGTTTATTTTGTTAGGATTTTTAGAAAAAGTTATAATTGGTATTAATGATTTACTCTGGAATAAGCACATTTTAGTAGTAATGCTTTTATTCACTGGAATGTATTTCACGATTAAAACAAGATTCTTGCCATTTAGAAAATTTAAAGAAATGATAAGAGTAATAACTGAAAAGAATACTGTGAGAAATGATGATGGAGAGAGTATATCATCATTTCAAGCATTTTGTGTTTCAACAGCATCAAGAGTGGGAGCAGGAAATTTAGCAGGAGTAGTAGCAGCAATATCAATAGGAGGACCAGGGTCAATATTCTGGATGTGGATAGTAGCATTGGTAGGATCATCATCAGCATTTATAGAATCAACATTAGCTCAAATATATAAGGAAAGAGATCCAGTAACAGGAGGATATAGAGGGGGCCCAGCCTATTTTATGGAAAAAGCTCTTAATAAAAGATGGATGGGAGTATTATTTGCTATATCAGGACTTATATGTTGGGCAGGAGTAAGTCAAGTAATGTCAAATACGATGACAGAATCAATATATAATATATTTAAAATTGACAAGCTATTAATTATTTCAATATTAACTGTATTAGGAGCAATAATTTTATTTGGTAAAAAAGATAAGATAGCCAGAGTCTTAGAAAAATTAGTACCGGTAATGGCTACATTGTACTTAGCAGTGGTTTTATTTATAGTATTAAAAAATATAGCAGTATTACCTAAAATGTTATTAGAAATAGTAGAAAATGCTTTTGGAATAAAACAAGCAGTATCTGGAGGTATAGGTGCAGTAGTTATGCAGGGAGTAAAGAGAGGACTATTTTCAAATGAAGCAGGAAGTGGAAGTGCACCATGTGCAGCGGCAGCAGCAAATGTGTCTCACCCAGTAAAACAAGGACTTATACAATCACTTGGGGTATTTGTAGATACACTTTTAATATGTAGTGCTACAGCATTTGTAATGTTGTTAGCAGATAAAAGTGTAACAAAAGGTTTAGTAGGTATGGAACTATTACAAAAATCTACAGAATATCACATAGGAAGTATTGGACAATACTTTATAGCATTTATATTATTATTATTTTGTTTTAGTACTTTTTTAGGAATACTATATTATGCAAAACCAAACATTGCATTTTTATATGATAAGAAGATAGGACAAGAGATATATAAGGTATTTGCATTAGTAATGTTTTTTTTAGGTGGATTAAGTAAATATAACTTCGTATGGGCTTTAGCAGACTTTGGTCTGGGATTAATGACAATTATTAATTTATGTGCAATAATGCCTCTTTCTAAAGTTGCTATAGAATCTTTAGAGGATTATGAAATGAATCATGAAGGTAAAAAAAAATTTAAAATTTAAATGTATATCATTTTAACATACAATTAAACTAAAACAGCAAGGTAATTTTACTTTGCTTTTTTAGTTTAATTTATAACAACGATTATGAACTGTATCCGTTTATATAATAATAGATAATCAAATACTAAAGTAATTTGTTAAATTATTTAATCTTTTTATATTAAATTAATAACTTACAATGAAACTTTAAATCCTTATATCTTGACGATTAACAGGCTTTTTTGCTAACATTTATTTAGATGGTTGTATAAATATATAATTAGAGACTTATTTTAAATAAAGAGAGGTGATATAATGAATCAAGCATTTAAAGCACTATCTGATCCCACTAGAAGAAAAATATTAGAACTACTTAAAGAAGGAGATATGACGGCAGGAGAAATAGCAGAACACTTTAAAATAAGTAAGCCATCCATTAGTCATCACTTAAATCTTTTGAAAAATGCAGATTTAGTTCTTTGGGAAAAGGAAGGTCAAAATATTATATATTCATTAAATACTACGGTTTTTCAAGAGATTATGAAATGGGCGTTTGAATTTATAGAAGGGAGACATAGTGATGAGTAAAGAAAATAATAAAAAAATTAGACTAGATATTATTATAGTAACAATAAATATTATATCTATTTTAGGGACTATTTTTATTTATAATAAACTTCCAGATAAAATAGCTATGCATTGGAATTGGGCCGGTAATCCTGATAGATTTGAATCTAAATCAATGATATTTTTAATAGCTTTTCTTCCGATGATAATATATATATTAATGAAAGTTTTTCCCAAGATTGATCCTAAAAAAGAATCATATAAAAAACATGCAAAGGCGTATAATATATTTATAGGATATACGACACTATTTCTCCTCTCAATTCACTGGAGTACAGTCCTGTATGCATTAGGATATAATGTAGATATATCATTAGTAGTTAAAATTGGAGTTGGGATATTATTTTTAGTTATTGGAAACTATATGTCTCAGATAAGACAAAATTACTCATTTGGAATAAAAATTCCTTGGACTCTTGCAAATGAAAAAGTGTGGAGAAAGACTCACAGACTAGGGGGATACTTGTATATAATATCAGGTTTACTATTTATTATATCAATATTTTTAAAAGGTAAAATAGCACTTTATTTACCACTAGGATTCGTGATTTTATCATCTATAGTTACATTTATTTATTCTTATATAATTTATAAAAAAGAGACTGAATAAATAGTATTATGAATTTTCTAATTGATTATAAATAAAATGGGTAAAAAGAGTATAAATGAATTTAAGAAAATAAACTAAGGGTTAACAAAATAGAGAGGTGTAAAGTAAGTGAAGTTAAAACAAGGACTTATTCAAGTATATACTGGAAATGGGAAAGGAAAAACAACAGCAGCCATTGGTCTTGGTATAAGAGCTTTAGGAAGAGGTTTGAAGGTGTATATGGTGCAATTTCTTAAAACTAGTGATACTGGAGAGCTTCATGTAATAAAAAATCTTGATGGATTTGATATATTTAGATTTGAAAGACCTAGAGGATTTTTTTGGACTTTATCTGATAGTGATAAGATAGAACTTCAAAAAGATATAGATAAAGCAATGGAATTTGTAAAAGAAACAATAAAAAATAATTCCTGTGATTTATTAATATTAGATGAAGTTATGGGCGCTATAGGAAATGGACTTATAGATAAAAATGAGTTAATTTCGTTACTTAAAAGTAAGCATGAAAGTATGGAAATAGTTCTTACAGGAAGAAATGTTCCGCAAGAGATTGCAGAGATAGCTAACTATATAAGTGAAATAAATCCTGTAAAGCATTCTTTTGATGAAGGAATTCCTGCAAGAAAAGGTATAGAGTTTTAGTTTAGACAAATTAAGATATCTAAATTTAAATTATATTAATAGGTAGTAGCTTGTTAAGTATTTACGAATTCTGATACAGAATTATTTAACAAGCTACTATTTTATATTTATAATTCGTAATTTAAATTATTATATTTCAAATAAAAAAACTTTGATATATTGTATTAAGTTTTTATTAAATCGAAAACTAATTTTAAACTTTTAACTATATAACTGATTAATATATAAGAAATTTTTGTTATAATTTAAAGTATAAGAGACGAATAGTTTAAATGTATTTGGGGGATTAATATGTATACTTTAGAAGAAATTAAAACATTTGTTTATGGGTGCAGAAAATGTCAATTAAATAGTACAAGAACTAATGTTGTATTTGGAGAAGGAAACCCTAAAGCAGATATAATGTTTATTGGAGAGGGTCCAGGATATAATGAAGATGTTCAAGGTAGACCTTTTGTTGGAGTAGCTGGGCAACTATTAGATAAGATGTTAAATGCTATAGGAATAGAAAGAGAAGATGTGTATATATCTAATATAGTAAAATGTAGACCTCCAAATAATAGAAACCCTTTAGAAGATGAGAGTAAAATATGTATAGAATATTTAAGATGGCAAGTTAAAATAATAGATCCCAAGATAATAGTTTGTCTTGGAGCGGTATCTGCTAGAAATATTATAGATTCTAACTTTAGGGTAACTAAGGATAGAGGGAAATGGTTCAAAGTAGGGAAATTTGATATTATTACAACATACCATCCAGCAGCAGTCTTAAGAGATGAAAATAAAAAAAGACCTGCATGGGAAGATTTTAAAAATATAAGAAAGAAATATGATGAAATATTAAGATAGTTTAAGAGTTTGTATTTATTTTAATAAAAGTACTAGAATAATATATAAAATTGAAAATAATTATTTAACATTTAAAATTATATATAATTAAACAAATGGAGTATATCATATAAATCTATGATATACTCCATTTGCTGATTAATACATATTTATTTAATTCCTTTTGGGTTTATTTCTTTATCCCATCGCTCAGTCCATCTTTTCATAGATTTATTCACATATTCCCAATCTACTGTTTTAAATTTTTTTATAGAATCTTTTCCGTAAATTACATCTTCAGATTCTTTAGGTGTTAGTTTTACATTTTTATTAGTTGGTGAATCTACCTTATCAAGAGCTTGAGCTTTTTGTACTTCTTCACTTAATATCCAATCTATAAATTTTTCTGCCAATTCTTTATTTTTTGTACCTTTTACTACATTGACTGTTTCCATTAAGGCATATGATCCTTCTTTTGGATCTATTCGTATTGCTTGTGAGACATTGTCTTTTACACTTTGAGCTTCAAAACTGTAAGAGTCCATAACTACAGTTTCACCCATTGAAAAGGTATTTATAGATTCAGAGGCTTTTTCATGAAACTTTAAGACATTTTTACTTAGTTCTTTCATTTTTTCAAAGGCTTTATCTTCGTCTTTTTTTATATCTACCCCAGCTTGTTCTGCAGCAATTAATAAAAGAAATGGTCCACCTGCGTTTTTAATATCATTTAGTCCGATTTTTCCTTTTAGCTCTGGTTTCCATAAATCACTCCATGATGTAATTGGTTCTTTTATTTTATCTGGATTATATATTAATCCATAACTTGCTATAGTATGAGCAGGTCCATAGTCTTTTCCTAATGGTTCTTTAGCTATATCATAAAGATTTTCTATATTAGGTATATTTTTACGATCTATTTTTTCAAATAGTCCTTCTTCTATACCTTGCATTGCAAAGTAATCTGTAAGAATTATTATATCGGCTTTATTCTTTTTTTCTCTTATTTTATCAAGTCTATTAATATTATTTCCAAGCTCAAGAACTATTTTTACATTATATTTTTTTTCAAACGGAGTAAAAACATTCTTTCTAAATGTATCTTCAACAAACTCATGTGTAGATATAACTAATGTTTCTTTATTTTTATCATTAATAGTTTGGTTACTTTTAGCTTGGCATCCTGATAATCCTAATGTCAGGACTAAGGAAGCTAAAATAATTGAGCTTATTTTTTTTCCTAGTTTTCTCATGTTGTCCTCCTTGCATTTTTATGTAATTTTTTACAATTAATTTATTACTTATAATACCATATTTACAAAAATATTCAATATATATTAATATAGTTTGTTTTTTAATAAATTTCTCAATATAAAGGATGAGTTTAATTATAATAGTACTTTAACTGTTAGACGTGAGGAGGATGTTCAAGGAAGATCTTTTGTTGGAGTAGCTGTATAGCTATTAGATAAGATGTTAAATGCTATGGGAATAAAAAGAGAAGATGTGTATATATCCAATTATAATAAAATGTAAACCCCAGAAATAAAATTCTGCTTACTAATTAAAGAAATGGAGTATGCCATATAAGTCTATGATATACTCCATTTGATAACAATATATTTTTAATTAAATTCCTTTTGGATTTATTTCTTTATTCCATCTTTCAGTCCATCTTTTTTTAGACTTATTTATATATTTCCAATCTACTGTTCTTAATTTTTTTATGTTCTCTTCTCCATAAACTACGCCTTCAGTTTCTGTAGATTCTAGTTTTACATTTTTATTAGTTGGTGAATCTACCTTATCAAGAGCTTGAGCTTTTTGTACTTCTTCACTTAATATCCAATTTATGAATTTTTCTGCTAATTCCTTATTTTTTGTACCTTTTACTATATTGATAGTTTCCATTACTGCATATGAACCTTCTTTCGGGTCTATCCATTTTGCTTCGGGTATGCTTTGTTTCATAGTATCAAGAAAAAAACTGTATCCATCTGTAATTGTTACTTTATTTTGAGTGAAAGAACCTTCTATCTCAGAATTTTTATTGTAGAATGTTTCAACATTCTCACTTAATTCTTTCATTTTCTCAAAGGCCTTATCCTCATCTTTTTTAATATCAACTCCCGCTTGTTCTGCGGCAATCAATAAAGGAAATATCCCTCCTGCAAGGTTAATATTACTTAATCCAATCTTTCCTTTAAATTCTGGCCTCCATAAATCTCCCCATGATGTAATTGGCTCTTTTATCTCATTTGGGTTATAAATTAATCCATAACTTGCTATCGTATGTGATGGGCCATAATCTTTTCCCAATGGTTCTTTAGCTATGTCGTAAAGATTTTCTATATTAGGTATGTTCTTGCGATCTATTTTCTCAAATAATCCATCTTCTATACCCTCCATAGCGAAATGATCTGTAAGAATTATTAAATCAGGTTTATTTTCTCCTTCTCTTAATTTATTAAATCTATTATAATTATTACCAAGTTCAAGAACTATCTTTACATTATATTTCTTTTCAAATGGATCAAAAACATTTTTTCTAAACATACCTTCAACCAAGTCATGTGTTGATATAACCAATGTTTCTTTATTTTTATCATTAATAGTTTGCTTACTTTTAGCTTGGCATCCTGATAATCCTAATGTTAGGACTAAGGAAGCTAAAATAATTGAGCTTATTTTTTTTCCTAGTTTTCTCATGTTGTCCTCCTTGCATTTTTATGTAATTTTTTACAATCAACTTATTACTTATAATACCATATTTACAAAAATATTCAATATATATTAATATAGTTTGTTTTTTAATAAATTTCTCAATTAATGTAGTAAAATTTAGTTGCTAAATAATAGAAAACTTTTAGGGAAGAAGAGGAAGATATTAATAGAATATTTAAGATAAAAAGTTAAAAATAATAGATAGTAAAATAACAGTCTATTTTGGAATTGTATTTATTAGAGATACTATAAATTTTAAATTTAAGATAACTAAAGATATATAAAAATAGTTTAAAGTAGAAAAGATTCATAACCCCTATATAATCAATAATATAAAATAAATAATGCTTTAATAATGTGCTGACAAACTAGCAACATTATTAAAGCATAAAATTTAGATGAACATTTATATTAAATTAAGCTTGTTACCATTTGACGTAAATAAATTAAACTAATTTTGAGTAAAACTCAACGATATAGGAATCTGTTATCTCTATAGGAACTTCATATCTTTCAGGTATTTTTACTAGTTTACCTGAAAAGTTATCTTTATCAATTTCTAAATAACTTAGAACAGTATTATTATCTTTAAAGCTTTCAGCAAATAAATTAACTTTTCTAGATTTTTCTTTTAAGCTAATAGAATCACCTACTAATACTTCATATGAAGGGATATTAACTTTAGATCCATTTACTAGAATATGACCATGTACAACCATTTGTCTAGCCTGACGAAGTGTAGAGGCAAATCCTATTCTATATACTATATTGTCAAGTCTTCTTTCTAGTCTTGAAACTAATGCTTCACTAGGATTCTTATCAGATTTAAAAGCTTCTTTTACATATCTTTTAAATTGTTTTTCTAAAATTCCATAATAAGCTTTTAGTTTTTGTTTTTCTATAAGCTGTTTACCGTACTCTGATATTTTATTTGTTGACTTAGCACCTCTTGAAAGTGCTTTAGGATGATTAAAAACATTTACACCAAATCTTCTTGCTACTTTAAATCTTGGACCCATAGGCCTTGCCATTAACAAGTTCCTCCTTAAATATTTGTATTTACGTGCCCACAGCCTAACACTATTATATAATAGGAACATAGATAAAGTAAAATTCAATTATAGGTTGATTAGCGTAAATATGGTTAAATAAACGATAATGATAATGATTTTCATTGAAAATTATAAAATTAAGAGTGATAGGAAATTTAGATACTAAATATATACCTGAATAGTTACTTTAACTAAAAACTCAATTAATAAAGCGACATATGGCATCATGTAAAGTATATTAAATTATATTTTGCATAGATATTATAAAGATAAAGTGGGGTATAATACTAATTGGAGTTTACTATATATTATTTGTATTTAAGTATAAACTTAAAGTTGTTGAATTATTTATACTATATATAAGATATAATATTTAAATGGTATATAAACAAACTATCTAAATAAAATAAGGAGAGATAAAAATTGAAAAAAACTAAACTACAAGAGTTAAATAAAACTATAAAAGATGCATTTAAAGAAAAAGATATTGTTTTAGGAAATGGGGATGAAAACAGTACTATCATATTAATAGGTGAAGCACCAGGAGCCAAAGAGGTAGAGCTTAAGGAACCATTTGTAGGGCAAGCTGGTAAACACTTAACAAAATTTCTAGAAATATTAAAAATAGATAGAAAAGATTTGTATATAACTAATACTGTTAAGTTTAGACCTACTAAAGACAGTGCAAAAACAGGAAAACCTATAAATAGAGCTCCTAGTAAAGATGAAATTAATATGTTTAAAGATTACTTATTTGATGAGATACATATAGTGAATCCTAAAGTTATAGTTACATTAGGAAATGTTCCACTAAAAACAGTATTACAAAATGAAGGGGCTACAATAGGGGAGTTACATGGAAAAGATATAGAAATTAATTTACAAGAAAAAGAATATTACTTATTTCCACTATACCATCCTGCTGCAGTTATATATAAACAAGACTTAAAGGAAACATATGAAAATGATCTTAGAAATCTATCAGAGTTTTTGGATAAGTTATTAACTAGAGTTTAATGAGTTTTAGATATAAATAAAACTTAGTTGTAAAATATCTATTGACTTTTATCGATTATTATGTGAAAATATAAATCCGATTTGTTATAAAAAATTTACTATATATCCATAGCATGATTATAATATGATATTGAGATATAGAAATAAAATTTATAAAGATCGAAAAAAGTTTTTAAAAAGTATTGACAAGTGGAAGTAAAATGTGATATAGTAAAGAAGTTGTCGCAAGACACAGAGAAAAATAAAAAATAAAAAAGTTCTTGACAAAGAACGACAAAGATGATAAAGTGATTAAGCAAGTT
>NZ_LGSS01000028.1 GCF_001190785.1 Gottschalkia purinilytica
CTATAATAGCTGGTGTTGTTTTCTTGAAAGAAAGATTATATTATTATCATATCATTGGATCTATTCTTATTATTGGGGGTATAATAGGAACTAACTTTTTAGATAGTGTAAATCTAGAAAAGTATTATGGCGAAGATAGTAAGAACTAGATTAATATTTATGTTAAATATTGAATTAATAAAAAAATAAAAATCCTATCTATAGAAAATATAGATAGGATTTTTATTTTTTTAATTATAGTTTATTTTAATTCACTATATAGTCTAATTTATTATAATCAATTTATATAATAGTTTGAAAACTTAGTTTTGACTAGTTATTTTATAACTTGCCTGATACGATTTTTCCTCTAAACATAACTGCGTTTCTTTTAGCCCTTCTAGCAATGGTCTCAGCAGAGCAAGATGCGTCAGCAAAAACAATATTAGCATCATCTCCTACTTTAGGCCATACTTGATTTCCCTTTGAATCTAAAGGAGTTTTTCCATCTGCTATAAAATTCAAAGCTCTTGTAAGTGAATATTCATCAATCCATCCGAATCTTTCCGCCATTCTACTTGCCTTTTGAATCATATCCCCTGTGCCAAATGGACTCCAATGATCATTTATATTATCGTTTACTATATATACCTTAACACCTTTTTCATACAAAATTGGAACTTGAGGTGCGGGTACGTCAATAGGTACTGTTGTAGCTATACTTATATCTAAGCTTGCAAGTGTCTCTGCTATCTCTGCAACTTCTTTTTCTGAACTTTCTCCCATGCAATACACATGGCTTATATTTACTCTTCCTTGCCATTTAGCATCTTCTACTAGTTGAGTTAGTCTTTTTATAGTGTACATACCTAACTTTCCACCATCATGTAGATGAATATCTACATCAGCACTATACTCTACAGCTATTTCCATTAAGCTATTAAGTGAAGACTCTATATCATTATCAATAGTTGCAGGATCAAGTCCTCCCACTATATTAACTCCATTTTTCATAGCTTCCTTCATTATTGGAATTGAATTACTGCGTAATAGTCCATGTTGAGGAAAGGCTACTAATTCATAAGTTAATTTATCCTTATAGTTTTCTAATGCTGTAATTACTCTTTCTACATTACCAAGTCCTATTACTGGATCTACATTACAATGTACACGAGCATGAGTTACACCATTTTGTGTAATTAATTCAAGTAACTTTTCAGCTCTCTCAACAGTCTTTGGAAGGAATTTAGGTAAAAATTCCTCCTCTTCCTTTATCCTATCACCTACACTTTTAAAAGGTGTACTTGCTTTCCAAGGTCCTCCAAAGTGAGTTTTATCAAGATGTACATGCTTCTCTGTAAAAGAAGGTAATGCAAGAAGACCTTTAGCATCTATTACTTTGTTGCCATCTTGTGGTGGGTTTCCTTTTTCAATTTTAGTTATTTTTTCATCTTCTATTAACAGATGATATATATCTGTTTTAGTACCACTAACTTCATTGTTATCATACATGAAGCCTTCTTCTAGTAATACATTAATTAACCAAAATTTGTTGTTCACTACTAACACCTCTCCTCATTTGAAATCGTAATGATAAGTTATTTAATATCACAATAGCTAATATTCCATACACCTATTTTATTATGAGATAAATTATAGACTATAATTCTTTTGACTTACTTAATAAGCTTCTTACACTATTAAAATTATTTCAATGTTTATAATTTTTAGGGTATAAATATTAAAATTCTACTTATAAATTATAAGTAGAATTCTTTTCATAAAGTTTTTTATTGTTAGCTACTTTTTTTTAATAGTTTATCTTTAAGTACTTTCATATCATCTACAACGAGTCTGTGTCTAACTTTCTTAACATCAAATTTGAAAATTTTAAAGGCGAGCTGAATAAAATATCCTATTCCTAATGATATCATTAAAGTGCCAATACCTACAAATCCCCCTAGAAAATATCCTATGGTTAATACCCCTATTTCGATAGAGTTTCTTATGAATCTTACAGATCTATTAGTCTTTTTAACTAATGCTACCATTAATCCGTCTCTAGGACCTGCTCCCATACCTGCACTTATATAGAGATACGCTGCTATACCACTTATAAACATTCCAACTATTATCATAATAACACCTGGTATGAAACTATGAGCAACTGGTATCACACCAATTGATGTTATAAAGTCCATGAATATACCGACAAACACCATATTACATAGTGTTCCCCATCCTACTTTTTCACCTAATATACTATCTATTATTACAACAACTATTCCTACTATAATATTAGACTGCCCAATTGTAGTACCAAATATATTAGAAATTCCTTTATGAAAAACATCCCATGGTGCAAATCCTAAATTAGCATTAATTGTCATCATTATCCCAAAGGCACTTATAAAAAGTCCTGTAAATAACTTTATAAAATCTAGTAAAATTTTTTTCATCTATAGTATTCCTATCCCTTTCAAAATTGTATTATATACTCCTTACTATATTATTTTATTATATTTTCCGATAACTTGCTTAACAATTTCTGAATAACTATCAACTATTTCTGTTAAAAGCTTTTTTAGTGAAAATTCTCCTTTTTCTATAGCTAATTTATTAGAATCTGATTTAGCTAATATAAGCATATCATTTAAAAGTTTTGCCATACCACGACACTCATTTAATACTACTGATATACTGTCTACTTTTTCTTCTATTTTTTTATAAGGATGTTTTAATAAAAGCTCCACTCTCGATTGTATAATAGAAAGAGGTGTTCTTAACTCATGTGATGCATCTGATACAAATTGCTTCTGTTGTTTTATAGATTCTTTTATGGGAGCAAGAGATTTCTTAGCTAAGAAATAACCAGCTATTATTGACAATATACTTCTAAATACAAGTCCTGATAACATGCTTTAACTAATACTTCATCTACTTCTTTTGAGGACTTTCCTTTTATCTCTTCACTATGCCTTTCTGATATAGTCCCTGACACGCTTATTCTTGACTCTATACTTCCTTTTTTTACTGAAACAGTAGCAGTTTTTATTTCTTTCTTATCGATATTTTTAGTCTTAAAGAACGTAAAAAATATTCCTATTAATGCTAATATACCTATGGTTAAAAAAATCTTTTTCTTCATAACTTTACTCCTTTCTTATTTAGCTTATTGAGCTTCATTATTATCCGTATTTTTTTCATTATAGCTACTTGGAATCTTACCTCTTAGTCCTTCTTCCATTGGGCCTACTCTTCTGATATTTTTATAAACTAGAAATCCTATCCCAATTACTATAGTTAATGTAAGTATTAAGTTTAAGACAATTAAACTAATAAATCTTTTTTCTGTAATATTCATTTTAATAGAACCTCCCTAGAAGTTTTCTATTTTAAAGTCATTATAAATTTGCTTTCTTAAAATTTCCTTAAAATAATCTAAAATATTTTCTTTAATCATTTAATATCAATAAAAACTCTATATTCACTAGTCAGTTAATTAGATTCAATGTGATAATACCCCTATTAAGTAATAAAAATGTTTTTCATTCATAGTTATAATATATAAATGTTAATTATTGGGAGGTTAGCATGAGAAAGTTGCATATATTGTTCATGTTTTTTTTAGCTTTAACCTTAATCTTTCCTAGCCATAGCTATAGTGAAGAGACAAAACGTCCTGATAGATATAAAGCAGTTATTATAGATATAAATCAATTTAACAAAGATGAGGGTAAAATATATGAAATTCAAGCTAAAATTTCTAATGGTCCTTACAAGGACAAGTTAGTTAATTTTGAGTATACGCCTATTCAAGGAACTCAAACAGATATTGAACTTGAAAAAGGAATGTCTATTATTCTAAATGTTGATTCATCAAATGGAAAAATATCACAAATAAGTTTATATGATGTGGAAAGAAGGACTGTACTTAAAGTATTAGCAATTACTTTTTTAGTTTTATTAATTATTTTCGGAGGAATTAAAGGAATATGTGGAGCTATTTCATTAATTGCAACTCTTCTTTTAATAGTTTTTTTACTAATTCCTTTAGTATTAAAGGGAATAAATCCTATAATAGCTACTATTATTACGTCTTCCATTGCTATACTAATAAGCTTTTTATTAATAAGTGGATTTAGTAGAAAAAGTCTTTGTGCTATTATAAGTACCATAGGTGGTACAATTATAGCTGGATTATGTGCATTTTACTTTGGTAATCTTATGAGCCTAACAGGTCTTTCAGATGATCATGTACAAACTTTAGTTGCCTATACAGATATAGCAATAGATTATCGTGGACTATTGTTTAGTGGAATTATTATAGGTACTATTGGAGCAGTTATGGATGTTAGCATGTCTATTACATCTTTTATTTTCGAAATGAAACAAAAATACCCAGATACATCACAAGGATCACTTTTTGAATCTGGATTAAATGTTGGAAGAGATATAATGTCTACTATGGCAAATACTTTAATTCTAGCTTATGCTGGTGCTTCACTACCTTTATTTCTTTTTTTCGCAGTTATGGATACTTCTTTTGTAGACATTATTAATATAGAATTTATATCTGAAGAAATTCTTCGTTCCTTATGTGGAAGTATGGGACTTATTTTAACTATTCCTCTCAGTTCCTTTATAGCTTCTATAAGAGCCTAGGATAAGATTTATCATTAACTATAAATATCATGTTAAATATAATGAATTATTTGAAATGATCATATAATATTTTGTATTACAAATAATAAGAATTTTAATAAATAAAAAACAGTTCTTTTTATTATAAAAAGAACTGTTTTTTATTTATTCTTCAAGTAAACTCTTTAATTTTACTTGAAACATCGTCTTACCATTTTGGCTAAAGGCAGTAATTTTACCTTCATGGAGTTCCACAATATTCTTAGCAATGGATAATCCTAATCCAGTTCCTCCTGTATCTTGAGAACGAGATTTTTCAACTCTATAAAATCTATCGAAAATATATTTTAAATCCATTTCAGGAATAGTTTCTCCATAGTTTATAATACTAACAATAGTTTCATTGTTTTCATTTTCAAGTTGGATATCTACGTATTTACCTTCTTTACCATAAGTTATTGCATTAGATAATAAATTTTCAAATACCCTAACTAGTAATCCACCATCTGCTTTTACATAAATTTTATTCTCAGGTAAGGTCAAACGATATTCCATTCCGTTCTCATCTAGTATAGGAACAAATTCTTCAGCTAATTGTTCTAGTAATTCCACTATATTTATTCTATCAAGATTAACCTTTATTCCTCCATAACTAATCTTAGTAAACTCAAATAGTTCATCAATTAGCTTTTTCAATGTTTGTGCCTTGTTATAAGCAATATCAATATAGTATCTTAATACTAGTTCATCTTTGTATTTATCATTTACTATTAATCCTAGATATCCTAGAATCGAAGTAAGTGGTGTACGTAAGTCATGAGATACACTGGTAACAAGTTCATTTTTTGTTTTTTCAGCGTTTCTTTCTTCTTCTATTAGTTGCTTTAATTGTTCAGCCATAAGATTAATATTCTGAGCTAACTCTCCTAACTCATCTCTAGATTTTATATTCACTCTTGTTTCAAGATTTCCTTGTGAGATATTCTTTAATGCTATATTAATTTCCTCCAAATATCGAATGCTTCTCTGAGTAAGTATAAAGAAAGAAATTGTAAACAATATTATCCCTGTAATAATTGCTACTACATATGGTCCAACTGTATTATATAACCTTGTTAAAATCATTCCTGGTAATGAATATCCTGATACAAAAGAAGCAATCATTAATAATAGAAAAACACCAACAACAGCAATAACTATACTCGTTAAGAACACTATTATGATTTTCCATCTTATATTCTTATTTATCAATCTTATACCCCACTCCCCATACAGTCTCTATTATCATTGGTTTTCTTGGATTTTCCTCGATTTTTTCTCTTATTCTTCTAATATGAACCATAACTGTATTATTAGCATCAAGATAGCGTTCCTTCCATACCTTTTCAAATATCTCCTCTGTGCTAAAAACTTGTCCTGGATTACTTGCTAACAATAATACTATTTCATACTCAGTAGGAGTTAAATTTATCTCTCTGTCATACACTGTTACTTTATGTTTCTTCTCATTAATGGTCATCCCTCTAATATTAATAACATCTTCTTCCTTGTGGGAATCTCTAGGATTTAGATAAAGATAACGTCTCAACTGGGACTTTACTCTTGCCATCAATTCCAAAGGATTGAATGGTTTTGTAAGGTAATCATCTGCACCTGTACTTAATCCCAAAATTTTGTCCATATCTTGTGTTTTAGCACTCAACATTAAAATTGGAATATTATTATCTCTTCTGATTCTTCTACATACTTCCAGTCCATCAATACCTGGCATCATAATATCAAGAATAACCAATTGAATTGATTCATCTTCCAGTATGGATAACGCATCTTTACCATTAGAAGCTTTTAAAACTTTATAACCATCATTTAACAGATAAATCTCAATTAAATCTGCTATTTCCTTTTCATCCTCTACAATCAATATTGTTTCTTTTTCCATTTTATCTTAACCCTTCTTTATATTTTATGAGCTCAGTATATAAATACTTTGAATTTTTTGCAATATTGTTTCAATAGATTTTTTTAATATAAGTTTAATATTTTCAGCATTATGTGATCTAACTTTGTTCGAGTATTTCTCGTCTAGAAATTCTTCTAATGTTATACCTTCAGAAGCAATATAAGTTGCTGCCTCAACGCCAACATATCTAATATGCCATGGTTCATAGTTGATCTTTGTTATATGTTCTTTACCAACAGGATATCGAATAATGAATCCAAATAAGTGGGCGTTATTTTTAACCCATTTTCCTTCTTTTGATTTTCCAAAGTCTCCTGTACTTTTATTTCCAATATCCATAGCTAGTCCTGTTTGATGCTCACTTTTTCCTGGAATAGCTACATACTGTTCAGCCTTATCTTTACCTACCTTGTCCACTCTTTCTTGATAAACTTGTTCTTGAGCTTCGTAAGGACGATATCCTGATACACCATATAGTCTAATGTTTTCTTTCTTTGCTTCTCTAAACATTTCTTCTAATGCTTCTGCTGCTTCTTTTCGTAATTTTTTCTTAGGTAAATCTCCTTCAAAAGTAAAAGGTACATTAGGTGTCATTAAATTAGGTGGTACATAATCAGACGAAAGTGAATTTTCGTAATTAACTAACATTAAAATGTCATTAGATTTTTTTAAAATATCACTAGGTTTCTTAATATGCTTATTTTTATTAAATAAATTATATATTATACTAATACAAAGTCCAACAATAAATATTTTTAGAAAAATTGAAATCATATTCTTCATTTTTGCCTCCCTCAATTCAAACACTATACATGAGTTACATATAACTTTAAGTCTTATTATAGTCATTTATTATGACTAATTTATTACTAATTTCTTAAGATATTCTAAAGATTTACTTTAACATTATGTTAAGTTAAAAGTTAATGTTTAAAATAAGGTTTGCATCTAATGTATTTAATCTACGATAATTACACGTTTGACAATGTATGTTTTATTCTATTTTAACTGGGTAAACCTCATGTAGAGGTGATTGCATTGAAAGTCATACTTAGTCGTAAAGGCTTTGATTCTTCGTCTGGGGGTTATCCTAGTCCTATTCTTCCAGATGGTACATTAGTATCTTTACCTATACCAGAGAATAATACAGATGTTTATTATAAAGATTTAATGATAGATGATAGATTATCCTATTTAGATTTGATAGGTCAATTAGGAATTAAACCATTTGATTTATCTTATACTACTCATCTAGATCCTGATCTTAGTCAGTGTACCATGAAAAGAACAGATAATTGGAAAGCGATATTTGGTCAATATGGTTCATCTGCTAAACATTTGGATAGTGAAAATGTAGACGTAGGATCAATATTCTTATTTTTCGGATGGTTTAGAAAAACAATTAAAACAAATGAAGGTTATAAATATGATCCTAAAGATAAGAAAGGAAAACATGTGATATTTGGATATCTTGAAGTAGGTGAAAAGTTTTCTATAGATAAGATTAAATCATATCCTGATTCTTATTTAAATCACCCTCATTTTAAAAATAGAAATAGAAAAAATAACACTGCTTATATAGCTAATCATAAACTTAGTTTTAATAATACAGTAAGTGGGGCAGGAATTTTTGATTTTAATGAAAAATTATTATTATCCTATGATAGTAATAAAAAGTCAATATGGAAACTACCTACATTCTTTCATCCATCATACGGTACTAGAATGACTTATCATGAGAATATTAAAAGATGGAATTTGGAAGATAACTTTTGCACTTTAAATAGTGTAAGTAGGGGGCAGGAGTTTGTAATAGATGGAAATGATCATGTAGTTGGTTGGGCTAAAAATCTTATTTTAGAAAATGCTAAATAGTTTTGAATATTTTTCTATATAAAAATAAAATCAATAACATATCTAGCTACATTCCATATAATACTACTATACTATATTAAATAAATTCATATCTACTTTTTTTGTTTTGCTATATACCTTAATTGTAAAGAGTCACTACTTTACAAAGTAGTGACTCTTTACAATTTATTTTTATGTCCTAAATTATTCTATACATCTATTGGATACCATCTATAATGTGTTATAGTTTCATATCCTAGCTTTTTATATACACGTTCTCCAGCAATAGAAGCCTGAAGAATAACTGCTTCAGCTCCTGCATCAAAGCCTGCATTAGTTGCAACATATGTGATGTAGCTTCCAAGTCCTTGTCCACGTGCTTCTTCAACAGTTCCTACCCAGTAAATCCCTGCTACACGACCTGAAACCACTGTAGTTACAGATGCAACAGGATGATCTTTTTGATAGACCACATAAGATATAACGTTAGGAGAAAATAATGTTTCAACAGAGCTAAATACTTCTTGTGCAACTTCAATTGGCTTTTCAAAAGCATTTTGCACAACTACAGAAAAATCTTCAGCTTCTTTAGAAGTAGTAACACGCTTAATTTCAAATCCACGCGGAATTTCTACAGGCGCTATTCTTTGTTTTATTATCATTCCTGATGATCCAGGTTCACGTTTAGCTTTAAGTCCTTTTTCTTTAAGTATCTTTTCAAGTTTTAAATTTCCATGTTCTCTTACCCATACTACGTAATTGCGATTCATAGTTTTAAATATATCATTTGCTTTTTCAAGCATTTCTTCAGCATAAGTATCATCTAAACAAAATACACCATTTAAGTGTGCATCTTCATTGTCTACGCCAACAGTATAAATCATATAAGCATCTGTTTCATATAACTTACCATTTTTTAAATTTTTAGCTCGATGTTTAATAGATTCTGCTAGATTTTCGTCTGCTAGCTTTAACCAGGTATCTAACTGTTTAAACTCCATTTATATCCCCTCCTAATAAGTATTTTTACTTATAAACCATTATTTATGTAATACCCATTATATCACAAAGGTTTTCATTGATTTGCTATAATAATAATTTATTGGGTTGCAAAAAAATAGATTACACCATTGATATTACTTGTTTATATATAAACCAATTGTGTAATCTATATGAATATTATCTATTCCATTTTCTTTAGATTTTGTCTAAATCTCTACTTGGAACATTTCTTGTATTACAGTGTACTCCACCACCATAGACATTAAGAGCAGTAGTATCTATCGCTACTACAGTTCTATCTTTAAATATACTTTTTAAAATATTTAAAGCCTTTTCATCTTTTTCTTTTATCTTAGGTGACATACCTTCTCTATAATATTTTTGAGCTATAACAATATTATTAGTTATTAAAAAATTACAGTAACTTAATGCAGGAATTACAGTTATATTTCCTGTTGGGAATTCACTTCCATCTAAGAATTTACCATTCATATCCTCTCTAAATATCTGCCACTCTTCATACATTTTATCTCCAGGTTTTAATTCTAAATAAATTGTTTCCGGAAAAGGCATCCTAATGATTTTAAATGGTTTTCCATTTATATCAGTTGCATTTTTTAGAACTTCATATGCTTTATCCAGTCTTTCTTTGTTCAATGCATGTAGTTTATTTTCCTTTGCTTCTTCTTCTGTAATTTCTGCAAGTAATATAGTATCTTCACTAACAAAACGGCACATTTCATCTATATGACCATTTGCTGATGCTGACCTATATGCACTTACTGTTCCATCTGGTCCTATTATAGGTCCATCAAACATGTTTTCATCATCATATGTTGCATATGGTATCCAAATAACTTTTTCTAAATTAAAAATTCTTTTGAACTCTTCTTCTACTTGTTCTTTTGTCATACCTTTATTTCTCTTGTTAACCTCTGTATCTTCTATAGTCATCATGACTCCATTTCCATTGAACTCACGATCACCACCTTCACTTATAAGGCGTGTAAAAATGGTAGTATCAACATTTACAAGTTCACCATGCATTCTGTCAAATCCTTCTACCACTCTTGATACTGGATCTTCTTTTGGTAAAAAACCATATGAAGCAAAGTCAAAGTCTACTAAAGCCCTTTCACCTTTATCATTTATAAGAACTTCAGCGCCAAAATCACGAGGATAGAAAAATACACTTGGATATTCTACAAATAGTATATTTTCAATATTAATTCCATTTTCTTTTAACTTTCTTTTTGCTCTATTTGTTACATCTTCATCAAAACTACTTATAATTAAATCTACATTTCCTATCAGATTCTTTACTATCTCTACACTAACATCTTCCATGTTATAGCTTTCACATGATGTTTCATAGTTAGGCCATGACATAAGAATTGATTCTTGCTTTTCAAACTCTCCTACTGTCCTAAAACTATTTGACTTCATAGTAAATCCTCCTTCTATTAATTTAAATCTATACTTCAATAGCCGACCAGAATAATTTCCATATAGAATCTAGTCTTGTGATATACTCTTGTCTAGCATAATAATGTGCTTCTACTAATAATCCATCTATAATGCAATAAAAAGTAGCTAATAAATCTTTAGTTTCCATTTTTTTAATAGTTTTTGTTTCAAAACCTTCTTCAAAGATTAATATTAATTCCTTGTTTAATTTTTTTTCATAGTCTTCAAATCTCTTCTGTAACTTCTCTTTTAATTCTAAAGGTGGAAATAGCATAATCCTTTTTAAAAATAAAGTTTCATTTTTTATTGACTCACTATTATATATTTCATAATAATACTTAAAAACTGAGTATAATTTTTCTTTAACATCTAGTTCACTAAAATTTTCTTTCAACTTCTCTATATAGTAAACATCTAAATTTAAAGTATCCTCAAATACAGAAAAAAATAAGTCCTCTTTACTTTTAAAGTGATAATATATAGACGATTTTCTTATGCCAACTTCCTTTGCAATATTTTCTAACGAAGTTCCATCATATCCATTACTAGCAAATAACTTTAAAGCAGTTGATTTAATATTTTCAATAGTAGACATTAATTATATCGCCTCCTTTAACTACCTATCGTTCGGTAGTTAAATTTTATAACATTATATTTTAATAGTCAACATCTAAAGTATTACTTTTATATCTATATTTAAACATAGAATCTGTTTAAAATTATAAATATAAAAAACTCTGGTAAGTATCTACCAGAGCTTTTTAACTCATAATTTTATAATACATCTTTTATAATATCTTTTTTCCTAAAGTTGCAGCATATATTACAAATTGATTTTCTCCATCTAATCCAAGTAAGTCATTAATTTCATCATCATCAAAAGCAGCAATAGCACAAGCACCACTATCAATAGACTCTGCTGCTAGATAAAGATTTTGACATACATGACCTGCATCTAAATGAAGATATCTATATGATCTTTCATCATATCTCCACTTCATTCTGTATATTACAGCACTCCAAATAAAAGTTACTGCACTATTTTTAATAAAGTCCTGTTCTAAACAGCTATAAGCTACTTTTTCAGCCATCTCAGGATCTAGGCTTAGCTGCATAAGTTTATTTTCAATAGCTAGATATCTATATAATCCTGGTTTTATCCCATCTACTTTATTTATAAGAAGATAAGTTTCAAGTGCATGTCTACATCCTGCTGAAGGAACAGTTCTTAAAGTTGCAGGTCTCGAAGCAACTCGCTTAACCCCTTGAGTACACCATAAAAGATAAGATAGTTCTTCTATAGTTAAGGAAGTAGCATCATATTTTCTTAAACTTTTTCTAGATTCTATAGCTTCCTTTAGGTCCATTCCTTTGATTTCTATATTCTCTACAGATGGCAAATCAATTAAGATTGCATCATCACCATATTCTAGTTCTAATGGTGGTTGTGGAATACCCTTTTCTTGATCAGACTCTCCCATATATTTATATTTTGTTTTTTCCATAAATTCTTTTCCAATTCCGTTAGACATTTTATTCCTCCTTTTATAAATGTTTTATATAACTAATTAAATAATATCTTTATTATTAAAACTAATATAATATGTATTAAATACATTGTTATTTATGATATGACTTATGACATATTACTAAATACTACAAATAGCAACTACCAGCTCATTTACCGATTCTATTAAAAGCAATTATATAAAAC
>NZ_LGSS01000029.1 GCF_001190785.1 Gottschalkia purinilytica
AATTCCCACGACTTTTTCATTCCTATTACTACAGAGAATGCAAAGAATGAGTTTAGCCCCATTGATGGTGCTAATCCAAACGGATAGTTGCCTAAAATACCTGCTAATGCTGTTGCTATTAATGCTGCTAGTGCTGTTGCTGTAAAAACAGCTTCTTTAGGCATTCCAACGTCAGAAAGATTTGCTGGAACAACTGCAAGTAAATAAGCAACTGTCATAAAAGTTGTAATACCTGCGAAGATTTCTGTTTTTGTGTTAGAGCCTCTCTCACTAACTTTAAAGGTTTTGTCTAAAAATCCAGAGTTACTTGACATTGAACGTTTTCCTCCTTTATGTTTTGTCTAAAGTAATCTATTTTATTTTTTAATACTAAATAATTTAGTATTTTTAACTTTTAGTATTTATTTTAATATAATTTCTAATTTCTTTATAAGTTATGCATTCTAGCATTTATAGAGTTAGTACGTTCATATCTAATATTAGAGGATTACAATATTCATTAAAATGTTGTTAACAAAATATTGTTAACTTTTAGATTAATATAAACATTATAATACATTTTTCGTCATTTGTATAGGAAAACACTTTCTTTTTTATTTCCTTAATTTACAAAAAAATAAAGCCTCATGGCTGCAGCATCATGAAGCTTTATTTCATATAAAACATTTTATATTCCTATTATTAAATCTTAATTATTTAACAATTGGATCAAGGATTTCAAAGTTATTAACGTCTACTAATCCTTTATCAGTTATTTTCCATTTTGGACTTGTTGAAAGAGCTAAGAACGATACGTGCATGAATGGAGCATGTAATGTTCCGCCTAATTGATCTCTTACAGTTGATTCTAAACTAGCTATCTTAGCACTTACTTCTTGACCAGTTAATTCGTCAGTTATAAGACCTCCAACTGGTAATGCTAATTCGTCTAACACTCTGCCATTGTTAGCAACAGCAACTCCACCGCCCATTTCTATAACTCTATTAACAGCAGCTACCATATCTCTTAAGTTAGTTCCTGTAACAGTTATATTATGAGTATCGTGAGCGATAGATTGAGCAAATGCACCTTGTTTTAATCCGATTCCTTTAACCATACATTTACCTATGTTTCCGTTACGTCCATATCTTTCTAAACAAGCTAAGTATATCACATCTTGATTTACATCAGCTTCTACTATACCACGGTTAACTCTAACTTGAGCTTCTCCAGTTTCTGTTAAGTTTTGATCTGGTATAGCTTGAATGTATCTAGCTGTAGCAGTATTTCCATCTGCATGAATTTCTAAGTCAGCTTCAGTAATAGGGTTTCTTCTTACTGAATTTTTAACTACATCTGGATAAGTGTATTTTGGAAGATCTATTAATAGTTTACCTTGTGATGCTACTAATTGACCTTTTATAAATACAGCTTCAACTGTCATTTCTTTCAAGTCACTTATAACAGCTATATCAGCTACTCTTCCTGGAAGAAGAGCTCCTCTGTCATTTAATCCCCAATAAGTAGCAGGATTTATAGTAACCATTTGGATAGCTTCGATTGGGTCTACACCTTCTCTTATAGTTCTTCTTACTATATCATTCATGTGGCCATGTTTTTCTAAATCTTCAGCAACCATATCATCTGAAACTAATACAAGTCTTCTTGAATCTAGTCCTTCTTCAGTTACGGCTCTTATACACTCAGACATATTTCTTTGAGTAGAACCTTCTCTCATGAATACGTATACACCTTGTCTTAACTTTTCAACACACTCTTCTTTAGTTGTAGTTTCATGATCTGAACAAGTTCCTCCACAACATATTATATGAGCTGCTAAGTCTGCACCAAATAACTCTGGAGCATTACCATCAACTGGTTTTCCTAAGCTCTTAGCATAAGTAGTTGAAGCTAAAAGGTCAGTTATTATTTCCGGTGTATTTCTATATACGTGTTTAGTTAATGAAAATCCTTGTAACTCTCCTATACCATATATGTTTGGATAGTTTAAAAGATCTTCCATATCTTTTGAGTTTACATCAACACCTGCTGTTTCAAGACTTGGTGCATCAGGAGTAAGAGCTGGAACTTGTAATCTTACAAAGTTTGGAACTACATTACATTCATCAGCCATAGCTTTCATAGCTACTGGTCCTAAAGCATTACCAATTTCATGTGGGTCAGCCATTAATGTAGTTGTACCTGATGGTATAGATAATCTTGAAAATTCAGTTATAGTTAACATACTACTTTCAAAGTGCATGTGTGAATCCATAAATCCAGGTGATAAATATTTACCTCTTACGTCTACAACAACTGTATCTGGTCCTATTAATGATTGACAATCACCAACAAGTGCTATATAGTCTCCTTTTATAGCGATATCAGCTGTATAAACTTCTCTAGTAATTACGTTTATAACATTACCATTATATAGAACAACATCAGCAAATCTGTCATCTGCCATTAATACATCTATTAATTCTCTATATTCCATTGCTTGTTTTATATTCTCTGGTTTTAACAAGCGATTCGCCTCCCTTCTAGTTTACCTCTCCAGTACATCTTTGTAGACATCCATATTGTCTACTATACCTATAATAGCAGCGTCTATTGCAGCTTCATGCTTCTTAGCTGCATTTCTTGATGCGGTACCTTCAGCATAGATAATTACCTCTCCTATACCTGCTCCAACTGTATCAACTGCTATAAAAGGATCTCCTACTGGATTATAGTCTATATCTAAAGGTTGTGTAATCATAAGCTTACTGCCTATAAGGCTGTCATCTTTTCTAGTTGCAACTAGTGTTCCTATTACTCTTCCAAGATTCATAAATCCCTCTCCTCTCTAAAATATATAGCCTATTTTTTTATAATTTTTATGCTTTGTTTTTTAGCCGTATCTATAGCTAGAGGAGTAACAATAGCTTTTAAAGGTACAGTCACTTCCTTACTGTCACCAGCTATTTCTAATAAATCTTTTTCGGTTATAATTCTTCTTTCGCTTTCAGAGTTAGTATTAACTGGTTGCTGTAAGCTTTGTGATTGTTCACCATCATTATTCAAACTAACATTTTTAAACTTTTTCAACATTTCTACTACATAGCTTTTTTTATCTACGCTGATTACACTCATTTTGTTAAGCTTATCTACGTATTCATTTATAATTTGTTGTTGAATTGGAGATTTTGACTCCGTCCCTCTATATCTAATAACATTGTCAAAGTCCATTAGAACAATTTTTCCATGCCATATAGCTTGCCATAACAATGTAGATATAAAGTTATCTTGAATTCCTAACGTTAGTTTAGCTGCTGTATCTTGTGTTGTCATAGTAACTAATATACCATCTACACTTTCTATGATATCACCAAATATGAGTTGATCTTCTTCAAAGTATACTTTGTTAGGACTAAGTACACTTTTGATGTGATTTATACCACTTTCTCCTATAACTTGCGCACCGCTATAAGAAAAAGCTACATCAAAAGTGAATCCATATTTTTTTACTCTACTGAGTTCTCTTAAAGACTCTGTTAATCCAACGTCAGTTCCTGTAAATATTACAAGAATATGATGGCTAGAATACCCAACATATTTATCGTCTATAATACCATTTGTTTTACTAGCATTTATGCCAAAGTCAATAGTATTAGTTGAATTTTTCCTTTTAGAGCCTTTATTTATTCTTTGTATTAACTCTTCCATTACATCACTTGTTAGAGTATATTTATTCATATTCTAACACCTCATAGGGTACAGCTATTAGTCTTTCAATTTAAGAAAATAGCTGTTATTAATTATTTATTATATTATTCGCCTTTAGAAAGCACTCTTTCAACTTCTGAGTGTGGTCTTGGTATTACATGTACTGAAATTAATTCTCCTACTGATCTTGCAGCTTCTGCACCAGCATCTGTAGCAGCTTTAACAGCTCCTACGTCTCCTCTTACCATAACAGTTACTAATCCGAATCCTATTTTTTCGTATCCGATTAAAGTAACATTAGCTGCTTTTACCATAGCGTCTGCTGCTTCAACAGCTCCTACTAATCCTTTAGTTTCTACCATACCTAATGCTTGACTCATTATTATTCCTCCTTAATTTATATATGTTGTCTATATAAACTTCCTACTACTTACTAGCTTTTATTGTAGCTTCTTCTTTTTTCTTACTTTCTTCTATCTTTTTAGGCTTATCATCACTTTTTAACTCTCTCTTAGCCTTTAAGTTTTTTTCAAATTCAGCCATTAGTTTATCAATCTCATCATGTGGTCTCGGTATTACGTGGCTTGATACCACTTTACCAATTCTATTAGCTGCTTCTACACCAGCATCTACAGCTGCTCTTACAGCAGCAACTTCACCAGCTATATGAATAGTAACACTTATAGTTTTTTCTACCCCTATAACTTTATCAAACCCTACTAGTTTTACATCTGCTGCTTTACTAGCTGCATCTAATGCTGTGATTGCTGTAGTTAGACCTACTGCTTCAATTAGTCCTAAAGCTGCTCTCATGTATTACACCTCCCTGGGTCCTAAAACAAGGAACCTTTCTTTCCTATAGAGTCCAATGTTACTTTAGGAATATATGTCTCAAGGTTGTTTAAAACACTTGATCTTACTAAAGTATTTTTAACATTTGGCTCTGGTTGTGGTTTAGCATCATTGCTATCTGAGCTAGTCTTAGCTGTTCCAGCTAAGTCACTTAAAGACATCATGCCACTCTTGTTTTTTGAAACTGACTTTATAATATTTTCAGGTTTCTTCTTATCTTTACCTGATATTAAGTCATCTATGCTTAAACTTTGTACAAGATTTCTACTACCAGTATTTATAGTAGATTTATTTAAATAATTTCTATTTTCATAGTTATTATTTAAATTATAATTATTTGTATTTGAGTTATTTTCCACACTATCATTTTTTCTTCCTGCAGCTAAAGAATCTAATGTTTTTAGATTATTTGCTATATTAACTGGAGAATTACTTCTTCCAGTACTATATGAACTTGAACTAGTATTTACAACTTTAGTAGAAGAATTTCCATTCTTATTTAGTAAACTAACTAGCAGCTGTTCTTCTCTATTATTTAAGTTAGCTGTTTTAAAAGAACTTGAATATGTGTTAACTCCTGTACCAACCTTCCCACTCATTTGGGAAATATTTCTCATAACCACTCTTGCTAATGGGTTAGCCATTATTTTCACCACCATTTAGCTATTCTTATAGTAATACATCTAACATTTTATCAACCTCTTCATGAGGTCTTGGGATAACATTAGATGATATAATCTCACCTAATCCTTTTGCAGTTTCAGTTGCATTTTCCACTGCTGCTTGGACAGCGGCAACTTCTCCTGATACTATTGCAGCAATAAGTCCTGATCCAACAAAGTTAAGATCTACAATATGAACATCTGCTGACTTAACCATAGTATCAGCCGCTTGTAAAGCAGCCACTAAACTTCTAGTTTCTACCATACCTATGGCTTGTCTCATAGTATACTACCACCTTTATTTATTTTTTAACTCCTGGAAGGTATTTCTCAATATCCAATTCACCTTCAAATCCAGGAATTTCTGCTAATTCAAATAGGTGACTCTTCTCTCCTAGTGGCTTAGTAGCATCTATACCTAGTTTGTCAGTAAGTCCACGTGCAACATGTGAAGCCTCAAGCCCTGATCCCAAAGCTCCTGGTATTGTAACTAGATCTTCAGAAGCTTGAACCCTAGAAGCTAATGCAAGTTCAACAGAACTTGGATCATAAATATCAATATCAGTATCTACAATAACAACATGTTTGATATCATAACCACTTGCTAATGCTCCTATTATTGCAGTTTTTCCGTCACCATCTTTTTTCTTATCTATAGAAATAATTCCGTGTAGTCTACATCCTCCACCAATTGTTATATTAACATCTTTAGCATCTACTAAGTTTTTAACTGAACTAAATACTTCAGCTTCTCTTATAAGACCATTTGCAAGATGCTCTTCTCTACATGGGAATGCATGTTGGAATATAGGATTATTTCTGTGCATTACTGTTGTAACTTCCATTACTGGATTTGGAGCAACATCTCCATAGTATCCCATTAACTCACCAAATGGTCCTTCTACCTCTAATCTATTTGGAATGATATGTCCTTCAAGAACCATTTCAGCATAAGCTGGGACTTCTAAATCAACTGAATAACACTTAACTAACTCAAGAGGTTCTCCTCTTAATGCACTATCAACTGCATACTTGTCCAGACCATATCTAGTTGAACTTATTTGTGATGCAAGTAAATAAGTTGCGTCATACCCTAAAACAACTGCGCACTCTAAAGGCTTATTCATAGCATTGCACTTTTCAAGTTGCTTTCTTAGTCTAGGCGAATGACCTGAAACTAATGCATTAATTATATTTCCTCCACGTACTTGGAATCTACGAACAGCCATATGACTTTCACCAGTCTCACTATCTTTAACTATAAGCATACCTGCAGTTATAAAACTACCTGCATCTTTCTCATGAGATGTTGGTACTGGGAACATTCTTTGAATATCTATGTTTCTAGTAACTATATTTTCTTTTATAGGTCCGTTACTAACTATTTTGTACGGCTGAGGATTTGCTATAGCATCCATAAACTTATATAAACGATTTTCTGGAGTCACTCCCATTAAATCATAATAAAGTTGACGATTTCCATAAAGGGCACCCATTACAGGCATATTATACCCTTTTACGTTATTAAATAATATAGGTTTTTGATTATTAAAATATCTTAATACTGCTCCTAATTCATATTTAGGATCCACTTCTACATTGCAAACTTCTAGTTGTCCTAGTTCTTGTAGTTTGCTCATTGTAGCTCTTAACATTTGTGTCTCCACGATTTGTTTCCCTCCTTTCAAGTCTATTCTCCCCATCTCTCAATTAAGTTATGCTCTACACCAATTTGATCTAATGCTCTTCCTACTATAGAGCTAACCATGTCTCCTATTGATTGTGGATGGTTGTAAAATCCTGGAGAAGCAGGTAGTACTGTAACCCCTAGTCTAGATAACTTAAGCATATTTTCTAAATGAATAGAACTTAATGGAGTTTCTCTTGGAATTACTACCAACTTTCTGTTTTCTTTAATAATAACATCTGCAGCTCTTGTTAGTAAATTATCCGATAGTCCATTAGCTACAGCGGCTACAGTTTTCATAGAGCAAGGAGCTATTATCATTGCATCTGTTTTAAATGATCCACTTGCTATAGATGCAGCCAAATCTTTATTATCGTGATAATATGTTGCTAGCCCTTTAAGTTCTTCTAGGCTCATACCACATTCGTGTTGTGTTACATATTCTCCTAAAGTTGACACAACCAAATGAGTTTCAATATTTAGTTGTTGTAAAACTTTTAAAAGAGCAACACCGTATATAGCACCACTACCACCAGAAATTCCTACTATTACTCTCATTGTTGTTGCCTCACTTTCTGGTTCTTAGCCTTGATTGTAAGGTTTTATTCACTGTTATAATAACAAAAAGTCGTCTTCTAATTAAGACGGCATATCATTTTCAGTATAACTATAAAGTTTTTTATTTTACGTTATAAATTTCATCGATCGATCGTATAGTAATTATAAGCTTATATTTTTAGATATATTAGTTAATACTTAATAGTTATTAGATAAGTATAATTTTTAATTAATAAAGATTTTTTAATTTTCTTATAATTTTAATGGACTGTCCTCAAATGAGGACAGTCATATTAAATTATTCTACTTTATTTTCTTGGTCTCCAGCACCAGCCCAAGCATCTTTACCAGCATCTATAGCTGAAGTAAATTCATCTATAGTCATAACTTTAGTGAAGATACTTAAGTCTACTAATCCATGCTCATGTTGAGCTTGGTTTTTAGAGTGAACTCCGTCACTTAAAGTAATAACTCTGTAAGCTAAAGCTAAAGCGTCAGCTGCAGTTGATCTAACACATACGTTTGTCCAAACACCAGTTACAACAACTGTGTCAAGATTTTCTTCTCTTAAATATAAGTCTAAATCAGTATGCCAGAAAGAACTATGTCTTCTTTTAGGAATAGTGTATTCTTCTCCTTCTGGATATAATTCTTTAATGAAGTCTGATCCCCAAGTTCCTTTAACAGCATGAACTGGTCTTACTCTGAAGTCAGCGTCATTTTTTCTGTGAGCTTCTTGGATGTGAATTAATTGAACGTCATCTTTACCTTGAGCGTTTCTTTCTCTTACCCATTTGAATAATTTTTGAAGATTTGGAACGATTTCTTCTCCACCTGGGCATCTTAATGGAGCTTTTTCTCCTATAAAGTCATTTAACATGTCGATAACAACTATACCATATCTTGGCATTTTATTTCCTCCCCTTAAATTAAAGTTTGTTTTTTAAATTTTTAAGCTTTAGATTTGTAGATATTTTATAATTTAAATGGCAACGAGTACCTTTTATTAATTTATTTGTATGGCGTATATTTCACAATATACGCCATACTTAAACAATATCCACCAACTAATAATATTATATTAGTATTTTATAACTTTGTCTAGTTTTTGTATACTTTGTCTTTTAACAAATTATTGGAATTATAATTTAATTATAACTTTTCTAATCTGTCCTATTTTATCCTAGTATGTTATTGTTTTAGGTAAAACTTGTATACTTTGTCTTTTTACGAATTGTCCAAATCCTGGTTTAACCATGATTCCTTTAATTCCTCTTATATGCTCATCTATTACTTCCGGATGCTCTTTTCTGTAACTTCTTTCATATTCAGCACTGTGTAAGTGTGGGAATCCTTCGAATACTCCTGAGTATTTTTCTTCAACTCCTGCTGGATATTCGTGTACTATTGTTTTTAATTCTTCATCTGTTAATGATGGTAATGCTCCTTCTTCACCATCTTGATATACTATGTGTCCACGAACTATAGTTTTTACTGGTTTACCTTTTAGTTTTAATCCTTCAAGTGGGTTATATCCACACATAGTAACCATATCTTTTGTTATAGTCCATTCTCTATCTAAGTCTATTACTGTAAAGTCAGCATCTGATCCTATATTTAATGCACCTTTTTTAGGATATAATCCGTAGTGTTTTGCAGCGTTAGTTGATAATATATCTACTAATTTGCTTAAAGAAAGTCTTCCTTTATTGTATCCTTCACTTACTAGCACAGGTACCATAGTCTCAACTCCAGGTATTCCTGGGAATGCAGTCCAGATATTCATTCCTTCTTTAGCTTTTTCACTTTCTATTTCATATGGAGCATGGTCAGTAGCTATGAAATCAACGCTTCCGTTGTTAAGTCCTTCCCATAACTCTTCATTATCTCTTTTAGTTCTTAACGGAGGAGCTATTTTAGCAAATGCACCATATTCGCTCATAGCATCTTGATAGTTTAGTGTTAAGTAGTGAGGACAAGTTTCTGAAGTTACGTTTATACCTCTTTTCTTAGCTTCTCCTACTAATTTAGCACCTATTCCAGTACTCATATGAACTATGTGTAATCTCGCTCCAGTATCTTCAGCAAAGCTTATACCTAATTCTATAGCAACTTTTTCAGCTAATTCCATTCTAGCTTCTGCCCATGCTGGACCATCCATTCTTCCTTCTTTTTGGAATTTTTTAACGTAGAAGTCACACATAGCAAAGTTTTCAGCATGAATTCCTATTGGAAGTCCTGTTTCAGCAACTGCTCTAAAACATTCTAACATTTCTGGGTCAGTAACTCTTGGATAAGTTGGAACTGAAGGAGTCATATAAACTTTAAATGCAACTACCCCATAGTCAGCTTGTTCTTTAACATTGTGCATCCAATCTTCTCTTACGTCTTCTCCTGTTACTCCACCCCACATAGCGAAGTCTACAAGTGATTGAGGTTGACAAAGGTCTATTTTTAATTGTAATTGCTCAACGCTTCTTGCTGAAGGAACTGAACAACATGGCATATCTATAACTGTAGTTATACCACCAGTTGCAGCAGCAGCAGTTCCTGTTAAAAAGTTCTCTCTATGAGGGAATCCTTGATACATAAAGTGAGTATGTGAATCTATACATCCTGGTAAAGTCAATTGTCCTTCTATGTCTATTATTTCTTTTGCTTGTACCTCTTCGATACAATCAGTAAATCCTGCTATTTTTTCATCTCTAACTAGAATATTAGTAACGATTGTGTCATCGCCTTGAGGGATTCTAGCGTTTTTAAGAATTAAATCATACATAATTTGATTCCTCCTATTAATTTTAGTTTTTTTGATATCACTTTACAAACTATGACATCGTTTTCCAGCAGTTTCTTTCCAAGCCGATTATTTATTCAACTTAGAATGTTACAAATTTTATATATTTATATTAATCACAAATCTAGAAATTCCTTCTAGATTTGTGATTATTAACTTAGTTTTTTAACTAGAATAAACCTACTATTTCTCCGTTTGGAAGAACATCCATTCTATTTGCAGCTGGTACTTTTG
>NZ_LGSS01000030.1 GCF_001190785.1 Gottschalkia purinilytica
CTTTTCTTATGAAAGCTAGAGCTTTTCTTTCTTCACTTCTTGCATTTTCAGCAGCATAGAATACAGGTACTTCTGTTTTTTCATGTAATTCTTTACCTATTTCATTCGCTAACTCAATACATTCTTCAACAGTGATATTTTTGAATGGGAATAGAGGAATTGTGTCTTGGGCACCTATTCTTGGATGTGATCCACTTTGTTGCGTCATATCTATTAATTCTATAGATTTAGCAGCCATGTTTATTAAGGCTTCTTTTAATGGTTTCGGTTCACCAATTATAGTTACAACCGTTCTATTAAAGTCATGTTCTGGTTCATAACTTACTAATTTAACACCTTCTACTTTTTTAACTTCTGCTACTACAGCTTCTATAACGTCTTCTCTTCTACCTTCACTAAAATTAGGTACAGCTAAAATGTATTGCTTTTGTTCTGACATCTTAAGACTTCCTCCCTTACGTTAATAGACTTTTATATATAAACATCCACCAACACAAAAATGATTTTTTAAATGTTAGTAAATAATTTATTTCGGAAAATAAGTAACGTATGTACAATCAATATGATATGCATGTCCTATTTATTTATTAATAATAATGATAACACAAAATTTCTATATTTGCCTTTGTAATTTTTCCACAAAATAAAATAGTTTTTTTATGTATTTATAAGTTTTATTTGTAGTAATATAACAATACATATTTTGTCATAAAATGATATAATGTATATATACGTGTCTTATTTTATCATTTCTTATATTTTTAAATCAAAGAGTAATAATAATTATTATTTTAGATATAATAACTATTATTATAATTGTAATATATCATATCTTCAACCTAATTTCCTTATATTTTAATTAATTATCTATTTTTTTATTAACACTATTATATTATGCTTTTTTATTTTTTGTTTTTAGAGGTAAGTATTTCATAATATATGATATAATATTATGTATCTTGTACTATATATTTTTTAACAAATAAATTTTTAGAAGGGAGTTTTAATATGGGTTTACGTTTAATTGATTTAACACAAGAAATTTATGAGGGAATGCCTTTATTTGGAATCCATCAAAAAACATTTATAATGACTAATCAAACTTATGAACAAAATATGAAAGCTACAGGAAGTAAGACATTAGGATTTTATGCTAGAAATCTTCTTATAAGTGAACACTGTGGAACTCATAGTGATGGTATAAACGAGTTTAAACCAGGTGGAGCAAGTATAGAAAATATGCCTTTAGAACATTTCTGGGGAAGTGCTATATGCTTAGACTTAAGTCATAAAAGATATCCTGAATATATAGAACCAAAGGATTTAGAAGAAGCTCTAGCTAAATCAGGACAAGAAATTAGAAAAGGCGATATTGTACTTATGTATACTGGTCTATTTAATAGAGCATATGGTACTCCAGATTATGAAAATTACTATACTGGTTTAAGTTATGAAGGAGCCAAATGGCTTGCTGAGAGAGGCGTTATGAATATAGGAGTAGATGCTCCTGCTATAGATCAGACTCCTGACGATTTAGACTTCTCAGGACACTTAGTTTGTGGAGAATACAATATTACTAATACAGAAAATTTATGTAACTTAGATAAAGTTGTAAACAAACGTTTTCTTTATATGGGACTTCCATTAAAAATTCGTGGAGGTACAGGTTCTCCAATCCGTGCAGTAGCTTTATTAGAAGATTAATAAATATTTGATTTAGTATATATTCCTAAAATCTTTTAAATACTAGTCTCTTAATATAAAAAAACAAATACAAAGAAGTTCCTATATAATCTTTTATTTTATAGGAACTTCTTTATATTTATAAAACTATTAATTATTATAGCTGAATTTTCTATATTATTTTATATGCTACCATCACACTCTAAAACATTATAATAGTAAAATTTATTTTCATATCAATAGTTTAGTAATATAATTTAATATAATATTCTGAATTATTTATAAATATTTTCATATATTATAAACTAATATTTTGAGTATTATTGAGATTTAACTATCTAATTAAAATCTATTTTAAATTTCCCATACCGCTATGTCCTTCAATCCAGTCAATGAATTGGCGTGCAGTTCTTGGAGATCTACCGTTGTTCCATAATTCCCATTTCAAAGCATCACTAAGTAATTTCTCTTTATCTATATTCAAATTTCTCTTTTTAGCAATTCCCTCTACAATTTCTAAATATTCGTTTTTATCAGGTGCTAAAAATGATACAGTAATTCCAAACCTGTCTGCAAGAGAAAGTTTTTCTTGAATAGAGTCAGCTGCGTGTACTTCGTCATTCTTATTACTAGATTGTAGACCTTCCCTTTCATGAAAATATTCTTTGACTAAATGGCGTCTGTTTGACGTAGCATATATCAATACATTATTAGGCTTACTTTCTAAGCTACCTTCTAAAACTGCTTTAAGAGAAGCGTATCCTTTTTCTCCATCTTCAAAAGTTAGATCATCAATAAAAATGATAAATTTTTGTGGTCTATTCTTTAAACATCTTATTATATCCGGAAAATCTGACAAATGCTCCTTCGGCACTTCTATAATTCTTAGACCTTTCATATAATATTCATTTAAAATTGCCTTAACTGTAGATGATTTACCTGTCCCTCTACTTCCATAAAGAAGCATATTATTTGCAGGAAAAGAATTTAGAAATTGTAAAGTATTTTCAATTATAGTCAAACGCTGTGACTCATAACCAATTAGATCAGATAAAGCTATCGGATCAGGACTATCTATTCCTCTTAAGTAACCTGCTGAATTTGATGAACGCTCCCAAATGAAAGCTCTATAACGTGCAAATAATCCACAACCATGCTTCTCATAAAATTCTCCAAGATCATGTACACATTCACTCCACTTTTTACTTTTATTAAAAATATGTTTTATTTGTTTTAAATAGTTAGTACAACTAGTATCTTCATTATTTTTCTCATCATAGATCTGCCATTCTGAAAGTTTTTCTATAATCTTAATTTCAAATTGTTTTTCTTCAAAATGTTTTATAACACAAGACTTAATAATAGTTGGAGTAAATTCTGATACAAGCTGTAAGTTATCTAAATCATTTGCAACCGCTTCCTCCATCAACTTTATCATTTGAGTTGATTCCATAGTACCAATTTTAAGTGAATAAGGATTTTCATCGAAAATTATTCTATCAATTATATAGTCCTTTAAAGACGATATTGAATTACAATTAAGCTCAAAGAAGAAATCATTATATATATTAATGAAGTTGCTTAACTCTATTTCTCCTTTATCAACATAATCAATAAGTTCGTAAAGCCTTATAATAACTTTATCTTTACGTAAATGTCTGTAAATAGATATACCATCTAAAGCTAATTTAAATTTTACTAACTCAGAGTTATTAGTAAAATATCTGTCCATCTTAAATTCACCTCTTTATCATAAATTTAAAATAATATAATATGAATTTCTTGATCATTATTTTTTAAATTATATCATATTGAGCAAACAATATTACCTAATATTTAACAGACTGTGTGGAATTATTCCGCCCTCTCTAGGTAGGAGATGGACAATACTAATTTAGTAAATACTAGATATTCTTACTAAGTTATTATATGATAACTTCAAAACGACTAAAAACTAAATATTATATAAGCTTGTCTTATTAGAAATATTGACTTAGAAAACATACACTTCTATAAATAATAGTACATCTAAGTAAATGTGTAGTATCTCGCTAATAAACTCATATGTAAGGTAAATGTTTATAGATTATATTAATTATAAACATTTACTTCAGCGTTAAGCAGTCTGTAAATCTATTAATAAATATAGCGTATAGTATACTATACGCTATATTTAATCTTTAATATTCTACTTTAATTTTAGTATGTTATTGTTTTAGGTAAGATTTGAATACTTTGTCTTTTTACGAATTGTCCAAATCCTGGTTTAACCATAATTCCTTTAATTCCTCTTATATGTTTATCTATTAATTCAGGATGATCTTTCCTATAACTTCTTTTATATTCATCACTGTGTAAATGTGGAAATTTTTCAAATATTTCAGAGTATTTTTCTTCAACTCCTGATGGATATTCATGTACTATTGTTTTTAATTCTTCATCTGTTAATTGTGGTAACGTTCCTTCTTGTTTTTCATCATATACCACATGTCCACGAACTATAGTTTTAACTGGTTTACCTTTTAACTTCATCCCTTTAAATGGAGTATAACCACACATAGTAACCGTTTCTTTTGTTATAGTCCATTCTTTATTTAAGTCTATTATTGTAAAGTCAGCATCTGATCCTATAGCTATTGTACCTTTCTTAGGATATAACCCATAATGTTTTGCAGCATTAGTTGACAATATATCTACTAATTTGCTTAAAGAAACTCTTCCTTTATTATATCCCTCACTTATTAATATAGGTACCATAGTTTCAACTCCAGGGAATCCTGGAAATGCAGTCCATATTGTCATGTCTTCTCTATTTTTTTCACTTTCTATTTCATAAGGAGCATGATCAGTAGCTATAAAGTCAACACTTCCATTTTTAAGTCCTTCCCATAATTCTTCATTATCTTTTTTATTTCTCAGTGGAGGTGCTACTTTTGCAAAAGCTCCGTGTTCTTTCAATGCATCTTGATAATTTAATGTTAAATAGTGAGGACAAGTTTCTGAAGTTGCATTAATCCCTCTTTTCTTAGCTTCACCTATTAATTTAGCACCTATCCCTGTACTCATATGAACTATATGTAGTCTTGCATTAGTCTCTTCGGCAAAGCTTATTCCTAGCTCTATAGCAACTTTTTCCGCTAATTCCATTCTAGCTTCTGACCATGCAGTAGCATCTAGCTTTCCACCTTTTTGGAATTTTTTAACATAGAAATCACACATAGCGAAGTTTTCAGCATGAACTCCTATTGGAAGTCCTGTTTCAGCAACTGCTCTAAAACATTCTAACATTTCTGGGTCAGTAACCCTTGGATAAGTTGGAACTGACGGAGTCATGTAGACTTTGAATGCAACTACTCCATAGTCAGCTTGTTCTTTAACGTTATGCATCCAACCTTCTCTTACGTCTTCTCCTGTTACCCCACCCCACATAGCAAAGTCTACAACTGATTGAGGTTGACAAAGATCTATTTTTAGCTTTAGTTGATCAACACTTCTTGCTGAAGGAACTGTACAACATGGCATGTCTATAATAGTAGTTATACCACCTGTCGCAGCAGCTGCTGTTCCTGTTAAGAAGTTCTCTCTATGAGGAAATCCTTGATACATAAAATGGGTATGTGAATCTATACACCCTGGTAAAGTTAATTGTTCTTCTACATCTATCGTTTCTTTTGCTTCTACCCCTTCGATACAATTAGATATTCCTGATATCTTTTCATCTTTAACTAGAATATTAGTGACAATCGTGTTATCACCTAGAGGTATTCTAGCATTTTTAAGAATTAAATCGTACATAGTTAATTCCTCCTAATAATTAAAATTCATTTTAACCTGTAGTAATAGTCTTTTTCTATTTAATTATTTGCAGAGTTGGTATCTACATCATTAATTCATTTATTTTTATTAAGCTATAGAGTCTCTGAATTCTTAACTTATTATTAAGTTGTTAAACAGCTAAAATTATCACTAAAAAATCGCCTATTTCCAGGATCATATTAAGTGCCTCTCAAACAATAAATAGATATGTAAATTTTCATAAATCTAAAACTTACAGTTCAACTAAAAGTAAATATAGAATAAAAAAATTACTCTATCTACAAACTCCCATTAAAGAAAAGAGTTATAAAAAATACTTTCAATATGAACTATTATCTATTATTTTAAAAATACGTTATAGATTAGAAAATCTAATACTATTCAGACATATCACAACTATTTATGTATATTATCTCTCTTAGTTTCATTTCTATACATATAGTTTTACTTTATATTTAGTTCGTTCTCTAATTGTTGTATAGGTATTGAAACAAATGATTTATTATAATCCATATTATATTTATTCCTTTTATTTCTTTAATATAAAAAAAGGAAATATATTAGAAGTTCTAATATATTTCCTTTTCTATGTTTATTTCTTTAAAAGTTGCTTTATCTTCAAAGAAATTTCTAGATTCAGTCTATCATTTGGATTTTCTAAATCCATCCCCGTTATTTCTTTTATTCTTTGAATTCTATAAAGTACCGTATTATAGTGAGTAAATAAAGAATCAGACATTTTCTTTAGATTACCATTATTTAAAAAATAGGCTTCTAAGGTTTTAACTAATTCAGTAGATTTTCTACTATCATATTCTACAAGAGATCTTATGGTACTGTTATAAAATTTAACCAATTCTTCTTCTAAGTGTTCTTGGCACAGTATTTTAAATATCCCTAAATCTTCGAATCTTACAACTGAACTTTCGCTTAATATTTTACCTGCACTTATAGCTTTTACAGAATCTGTATAACTACTATTAAAGCTTTCGAGCCCTTTATATACCCTTCCTATTCCAACTCTTAAATCTATTCTTTCATACTTTTCTATCATTAAATCTATTTGTTCTACCAAATTATCTATAACACCCTTAATTTCCATATCACTTCTAAAGGATACAAGAACCATCATTCTCTCAATCTTACTAGCAACAATTCCTGTTATATTTAAGTTTTCTAGAATTTTTTCTATATTATCATGTATATTAGAGATATATTGTTGTAATGAATCCGTAGTTAAATCTATTTTATTAAAATGATCCTCTTTATTCTTTATTTTAAACGTTATGCTCAAAAAATTATCTCTTCTATTTAAATTAAAAAATGAGGCTCTATCTATAGCTTTTTCTTTTCTTTTTTCATCTAAAGATATTAAATCCTCTATAAACTCAGATTTATATCTGTTTTCTACCTCTCTTAAAGATAATACCTTAAGAACTTCAAGAGCCATAGTAGTAGAAGCTATTTCCAAAACTGATAAATCATATCCTCCTAAAGAACTGTTTATTCCCCAAGCAAAAATATGACCAAAAACGCTATCTTTAGCTATAATAGGAACAACCATTCTTTTTACATATTTTGAATTTATAAGCTCATTTGTTTCATCTATTTTCTTCTCTTTATATTTTTCATGATTAATATAAAAATGTTCCATATTATTTATGAGTATTTTTTTTATAGAATCATCACAAAATTCTAGTTTTTTAATCATCGTATCAGGAAATTCTAGCTTTACAATGATAGGATTCTTTATATTGTCACTAATAAGTTTAGTAACTTCTTCTATATCAAAACCGTTTAACATTGCATTCATAAACTGTTCATATATCTTTTCAATTTTCTTTAACAAGTAAGCTTGTCTATTAAATATTTCATTAAAAATAGGGGTCATTATATCTGAAAGTGGCGTGTCAGAATGAATGTCTATTATAGGGAAATTAAGTTCTTCTGATAAACTTAATACTTCATATGGAAGTGATTCTAAATAAGGAGATATTTTTACTCCTATACCTGCAAGCCCTTTTTTTGAACATTCTCTAATAAGATTTTTTTGTTCTTCTAGGCTGATTTTATTTAAAGAATATCCAGTTGTAAGTAAAAAGTCTCCTTCTCCTATCCAACTAGATATATCAGGATCAGCCATGACATTTACACTAGACATAGTATTTCTGATTCCTTTATATCCAGAAATAATTTTGCAGTTTTTCATGCATTCCATATTTAGAGCATCTTCGATTGTTATTCCATTTTGTCTTCCCATGTTAATCTACTCCTTGAAAAGATATTTATACAATATTAGTCAATTTTTTAGTCAATGAGATTTAAAGCATTATATATAACAAATATTAAATGAATTATAAATTAAGTCCTTAATAAGAATTTATCATATTTTCATAAAATTTTCATAAAAAATAAAATTTTATCTTAATAAATTACTATACCTTTTATCTTTTAAAATTATAACTTAGATTTATATAAATCAAAGAATACAACCTATATTATTAAGTAATTCATACTGCTAAATATATATTTTTTTCATGTGATTTTCAAGTATTTAATTAGTCCTATTTTAATTCAAACAATTCTATTTAACTTTATGAATTACTTAACCCTTAACCTTAACTTCACCGTATTATAAATTTTCAAATAAAAAGGGACTTTACATTCAATAAATATAAAGTCCCCCACCCTCTATATCAACAAATATTATAATTTGCTGTATACAATTTTTACAGTTTCGTCTCTTAACTCTTTTCCTGAGTTTACTAAGCTTTCACATTCTTTTTTAATGTTAGCTACATAATCTTGGTCGCTGATTCCGCCTAAGTTAATTAGTACGTTAAATACAGCCCCTTCTAATCCTGAACATGCTAATAATGCTCCAACACCAGCATCTGTTATAGCGTTTTGGTTTCCATATTCAGCAAATACTTTTTGAAGTTTTAATACTTCTAATGATTGTTTAGCAGCATCTAGTGGCACTTCCATAGCTTTCTTTAAAGCTTCTTCCATAGCAGCTTTTCTAGCAGCTTTTTCTTCATCAGTTTCTTTTGGTAATTTCATTGCTTCCATGTAATCATTGAAAGCTGATGTATCTTCGTCTATTAATTCATTTAATCTTTCTACTAATTTAGTAACTTTTGCAAGATTTTCATCTAATTGAGATTTTTGATCATCAGTTAATTTTTCATAAGCTTTTCTACCTACAGTTAAGTTACCTACCATTGCAGTTAAAGCCGCACCTAAACTACTTGCTAATGCTGAAACGCTTCCACCACCTGGAGCTGGTTCGTTACTTGCTACTTGAGCAACAAAATCTTTAACAGTTTTATCTACTAATAACATGTTTTTTGTCCTCCTTTTAATATGTATTTTAATTTTAGTTTTAATTTTATTTTTTACTTATTACTAATAGTCTTCTATTAGTGATTCCATGCTTAGTTTATCATAATATTAGATTAAAGTCTATGCATATTTTTTACACAAATCTTAACATTATACCTTTTTTTGCCTTTTCTATCTAAAGCTTAGGTTAATGCCTATTTACGTATGTTATTTCATTATTTTAAATTATAAAAATTTTATATTTCATTTTCTTTACATATAGCTAATTTATTCAAAAATTGAAACATTTTATTTTATATATGAAATTAACACTATTAGAGTTAAAAATTTCAATTATATTGGTTAACTATGTTGACATGATATTAAGTACAATATATAATATATAACATAACTGATAAAGTTTTTGTGTTAGTTATATGAAAACGTTTTTTCGGCTTAAAATACTTTGAAAAAGGGGTAATGGGATAATTATATTTTATAGTATTTTAGGCATTTACGTTTTATCTAAGGTATCATAAGTTACTAAGGGGTTTTTTGATCGTATTATTTTTTTATATTCACATCTTTTTAAGCATCAAAGAAGCTACTTTATCGTTCGGAAATCTAAACTTCCTTGATGCTTAAAAACTTCTTTTTTATATTCAAATTGGCACATAAAGCTTTAAAAGCTTTTTTAAATAAAATACTTTAATAATTTTTCTATCACTAATCTCACTATCGACTAACTACAATCTATACTAATTAATGTCTAACTTAATAAAAGGGAGATGGTATGTCTTACAAATTATGAAAACGCTTTCTGTGGATTCTTTATATTTTTCATTTATTAATTTAAAATCTATTTTTACAATTACTAATTAAAGGAGGATGTATCAATGGAAGATAATACGAATACAGTAAATAATAGCAATTCCGAACTATTATATAAAATTGATGAAAAGCCATCTTTACCCGTATCTGTCTTATTAGCTATTCAACATATTGTAACTGCATTTGGTGGTATTGTCGCAGTTCCTTTAGTTATAGGTCAGGCACTTGGTCTTCCTGTTCCAGAAGTAGCATTTTTAGTAAGTGCTACAATATTTGTATCAGGTATTACTACTTTTATTCAAGCTAAGGGAGTAGGTCCTGTAGGTGCAAAAGTTCCTTGTATTATGGGTACCGACTTTACTTTTGTTGCTCCTTCGTTGGCTGTAGCACTTCCTGCTGCTGCTGGTGGTATGGGATTAGGTCTACCAGGACTATTCGGAGCGACTATAATGGGATCTTTTTCAGAAATGATTTTAAGCAGATTCTTAAAACCTTTAATGAAATTTTTCCCTCCAATTGTTACTGGTACTGTTGTTACATTAATAGGTACAACACTACTTCCAGTATCAATGGACTGGGCAGCTGGTGGAGTTGGTGCAAAAGACTATGGTAGTTTAAGAAATGTCATCATATCAATAGTTGTATTGTTAATCATCATATTTTTAAATAGATATGGTAAAGGAATTGTAGGTAGTGCTTCTGTTCTTATTGGTATAGTTATAGGTTATATTATATGTTATCCTTTAG
>NZ_LGSS01000031.1 GCF_001190785.1 Gottschalkia purinilytica
TAAGTTCAATGAATCTAATTTTTGTTTCTAAACTATACTTTGTCATACAAAAAGTACACCTCCAAAAGTCATATTTCATGTCTAACTTTTAGGGTGCACTTCAGTAGTCAACTCTTTTTAAATAACAAGCTTTTAATATTATTTAACTAAATAAGGTTCAATTTCATTCATAGGAATTTCAACTCTAGTAAATTCTCTATCAGCATCATTTTTTAAGTGATAGAATACTATACTATCTTTAGAATCTTGATCAGATTTTATAAAGAATCCGTATCCTGTACTAAAAGTATCGCCATTAGAATATTTTTTGAATAAGTTATTTAGCCCTTCTAAAGATTCTTTATCATTTTTAAAGAAATTTTCCGTAGTAAGTGCTTTTCCAGTTGAAAGATCATAATTTATAGTGTTAAGCATTTCTACTTTTCCACCTTCAGCAGTTGCATATCCTTTAAGACCTATACTTAAATATTCATTACCTAATGAATAACCTTTATAACTTATGTCAACTCTGCCTTCAGAGTAGTCTAATAGATTTTTGGCTTCTGATTCTATAGTCTTATTTATTTTGTCTTCTATATTCTTATCAGATATTCCACTTACAAATGGATACTTAACAACAGAACTTTTACCTTTTATAGTTTTTTGTTTTAAACTTACTTTATTGTCTTGTAAGTTTGACTTTTTAGAATCACCAGTTTTAATTGATTTAGTTTCTGCTTTTGTCTTATCTACATTACTATTTTCATTATTTTCCTTTTCTACTTTTTTAGGACTTTCTTTTGATTTATTTTGTTTATTACATCCATATAGTCCAAAGGATGTAATCATAATTCCTATTAAAGTACAAGCTAATATTCTTTTTTTATTCAAAATTCTCACTCCTCTTAATTTGTTAATAAGTGAACTTGTATTAATTACATATATAATTGTAGTATAAAATATTCAATAAGTATTTAATCTTAACTAACAAAACCTTTACTATTCAGTTACATATAGTATCTAAAAAATGAACTATTGTAGGCTTAAAGTAAGTAAAAAAAAGAGCTAACTTGTAAACAAGTTAGCTTTTAAAATAAAGCTTGGTGTTTAATTGATGGGAGTCATCTTATGTTTCATCAAAAAAGTTTTCTTATGTTCTTTAGTTTATCTTATCTTTTGTTTTATTATATAACGTTGTAAAATATCATTAATATGTAGATATTGACAACGAAATTACCTTTTATTTTAACCTCTATTATTTGTTATTTTATTTAGAACTATCTGATTTTGAATCTTCAGAATCGTTTTTTTGGCTTTCTACTTTTGGTGAATTTGATTTTGTATCACTTTTTTTCTTACATCCATATAAACCAAATGATGTGAGCATAATTCCTATTAAAGCACAAGCTACTATTCTTCTGTTTTTCAAATAATCACTCCTTTAAATTTATTTTGTAAACCAATTTACATTTATCATTTTAATATATAATTGAAAGGAAAGATTTAACTTAAGCTGACAAAAAAATTAATATTACATTACAAATAGTATCAGAAAAATGAAGATGAAATTATCAAATCATGTGTATAGCTTTGATTTTACGAATCTTCAATATATCTTCAAAATATTGGTATATAATATATTAAAAGAATACAAAACAAGTAATTTGTTTAGTATAAATTATAATAATTAGATAAGGAGAGTGAAAAGTTACTAGCTTTAAATGACTATTTGCATAGTAGATTTATTTTCTATAACTATAATAAATATAATTAAATTTAAAAAGCTATGTAACTAAAATTCATGAATAAGAAGATTTTAGTAGTAGATGATGAAGATAAAATAACTGATGTTGTGGCTTCTTATTTAGAAAAAGAAGGATATGATGTTATAACTAGTAGTGACGGGAAAGAAGCCTTAGAGATATTTAATAGAGAAGAAATACATTTAATTATTTTAGATTTAATGTTACCAAATATATCAGGTGAAGAAATATGTACTAAAATAAGAAACGTTTCAGATGTACCTATAATAATGCTTACAGCAAAAGTTGAAGAAGATAATAAAATCGAAGGGTTAGCAATAGGGGCAGATGATTATGTTACTAAGCCTTTTAGCGTTAGAGAATTAGTAGGAAGAGTAAAAGCTCTCATAAGAAGATCATATAAAGAAGAAAATCCTGTTGCTGACTACTTAACTTTTAACGATGGAGATTTGGAAGTTTTTATAGATAAATTTGAAGTAAAGAAAAAAGGTAAAAAAGTTAGCTTAACAGCAAGTGAATTTAAAGTTTTGAAAATACTTTTAACAAATCCTAGACAAGTATTTACTAGAGATATGTTGATAGAAAAAGCTTTAGGAATGGATTATGATGGATACAACAGGACTATAGATACTCATATAAAAAATATAAGGCAGAAAATAGAAGATGATCCTAAAAAACCGAAATATGTGTTAACTGTATATGGTGTAGGATACAAATTTGGAGGAAATTAAATGAGAATTTCTTTGCTTAAAAAGGTATCTAAAGGTTTTCTTGCTACAGTTATAGGTTCTATATTAATAGTAAGCATAATTTCGAATTTTATGATAGATAAAAGATTTAATCAATATCTTTCTCAAGAGCATAATAAAAAGATAAAAAAACTTAGATCTTTAGTAGAAGACTTATATAATGATGACTTACAACTTTCTTCAGATGATTTAGAGCAAATATCTAGATATTCTATTATGGAAGAGTTCTATATAGAGATCAGAAATAGTGAAAATCAAATTATATTTACTTCTGGTAAATCTAACTTAGCTCATAAGAAGATGATGAATTCCATGATGGGAAGAAGACATGAAGATAAGTTAGGAGAGTATATTGAAGAAGTATTACCTTTAATAAGAGATAATCAGAAATTTGGATATATGACTATTGGTTATTTTGGAAGCTTTAATTTATCTAAAGAAGATCTTGGTTTTAAAGATACTTTAAATAAATCTTTTATTATTTCAGTTACAGCTGCCTTAATATTTGGACTTATAATTAGCTATATACTATCTAAACAAATTACAAATCCTCTTATAAAGCTTACAAAGGTTTCTAATGAAATGAGAAAAGGTGATTTAAACATACGCTCAGAGGTAAAATCTAATACTATAGAAATACAAGAGTTATCCAATTCTATAAATTATCTTGCAGAAACACTACAAAATCAAGAGTTATTAAGAAGAAGACTTACTTCTGATATGGCTCATGAACTCAGAACACCTCTTGCTACTTTACAAACACACATTGAAGCATTAATTGATGGAATATGGGAGCCTACTAGTGAAAGACTTGAAAGTTGTTACGAAGAGGTATTAAGACTTACAAAATTAGTAACTAGTTTGAAGGATATAGATAAGCTTGAACAATCGAATTTGTATTTAAATAAAGAAGAACTTAATTTAACTTTGGAAATAAAAAAAATAGTTGAAACTATGAAGCCACTATATAAAAAGAAAAATATCAGACTTAACTTTAATGAAGATAATAATATTATAGCTTTGATTGATAAAGATAAGTTGAAACAGATTATGTATAATCTGCTTTCAAATTCACTTAAATATTCTAATGAAAATAGTAGTGTTGAGGTAATAGTAAATAAAGACGAAAAAGATATAACCATAATAGTGAAAGATGAAGGAATAGGAATATCAAAAGATGATTTGCCACATGTGTTTGAAAGATTTTATCGTGGAGATAAATCAAGAAGTAAAAAAACAGGCGGTACTGGAATAGGACTTACTATAGTAAAGACTCTGGTAGAAGTACATAAAGGAAAGATAGAGATAGAAAGTGAACCGAAAAAAGGAACTGTTGTTACAATTAAAATACCTATAAATAAAAAAGAACTATAAAAAGGTTTTTTAAAATCTTTTTATAGTTCTTTTTTTATTCTTCATAATTTCTTCAAAACTTTTAAGTAAAATGAAGATACATTAAGAAAGAAAAAGGAGTGGGATATATGAAAAAGAAAACATTAACTTTATTAGCTACAGGGATAATTGCTATAGGAACTATTACAGGTGTTGCTTATGCTAAAGGTGATGGAGGAAATTCAAATATAAAGCAAGAAGTAAAAAATAGCTCATATAGACAAGACTGTCATACTGACATGATAAAAGCACTAAGAGATAAAGGATATGATGATTTAGCAAAAAAATTAGAAAATACTGATTATAAAAATATGAATGATTTTATGAATACTTTAAGTGACGAAGAGTACGATATTATGACTAAAGCTATGGATGAAAACGGATATGGAAGAATGGCTAATATGATGAGAGGTAGAGGTAGAAGAGGGATGTCTGTAATGCATAATTTCATGGGGAGCAATAGAGGATGCCATGGAAATTGGAGTAGTAATAATTCATCTGGAGTTAAATAACATGTCTAAATAAATTCAAGAGAGGTGAATTATATGTCATGTTGTAATGGGCATAATAATCATAATGGAAGAAGTAAAAATATGCTAATTACAATATTAGTGGCATTAGTATTTGGGATAATATTTTATTTTTTACGAAGATAAATACTTTAAATTAAAGTATTGTTATAAAGATCTATGAATAGCAAAAATATGTTTAAAAATAAAGCTCTAAGTAATTAACAATTAAGTTAAATACATAGAGCTTTATTTTGTTTTTTGAGGAAAAACAAAAACATAGGCTTAAAAAAATATTTGTATAATATTGACATAAATGGTCAGAAAATATAAAATTGTAATAATACTCTTACTAAATATAAGATAAGATGATATAAATGAACCAGATAATAAACCCGAGAGTATCAATACTACAAAGGGAGGCTTGATATCTTGTTTAAAACTATAAGGGGGAAGTTTATAACATCATTTTTGGTTAGTATATGTATTTGTATAATTATAATTTCGATTATTATGAAGATAACAATGGGAAATGTAATAAAAAAAGATTTTATAAGTAGTACTAAAAATGAGATTGATAAGGTTGATAAATTAATAAATACATATTTTAAAGAAATGTACAATAATTGCAATATGCTTGCAAACAATAGTATAGTAAAAAGAGCAGATTCTACTATAACGAAATATCTTGAAAAGACAGGAGAGAATGGGAAGATAAAGGTAACCCCTATAGCAAATGGAGGAATAGAAGCAGAAATACATAGTGTGTACACAAACTTTGCAAAATCTCACCCTAATGTTTCTGATGCTTACTTAGGAACTATAGATGGTGGATATGTACAATATGAAGATGGACATGTAGGTAATAACTACGACCCTAGAGAAAGACCTTGGTATAAGAAAGCTATGGAGAATCCAGGAAAAGTAGCTATGACAGATTCTTATTATTGGGGAGGTTCTAATAGGGCAAGTGTTAGCGTAGTGTCTACTATAAGTAATGATTCAAATGAAATAATAGGAGTTCAGTCTATAGATATTGGACTAAATGATCTTACAGATATTGTTTCTAAAATAAAAATAGGAAAAAATGGGTACATATTATTAGTAGAGGATACAGGGACTATATTATCAAATCCTAAAAATCCTAATACTAACTTTAAAAACATATCAGAGCTTAAGATTAAAGAGATGGAAGAAATTAAGAACGGATACTTTGAATTTAAAGATAAAGATGAAGAGTATGTCAGTAATGTATATACGTCTAAAGAAACAGGTTGGAAGTTTATAGCTATAATACCGAAAAGTGAGTTACTACAAAAAAATCAAGTAGTAAATAATTTAATCATAACACTAGGAGCAGTTATTTTAATTATATCTCTAATAATTTCTATTAAAATGTCGAATGGAATATCAAAGCCTATAGGTGATATGAGAAGCTTAATGTCTAAAGTTGAAAAGGGAGACTTTACTGTAGAAGCTAAAGTTATAGGAAAAGACGAAATTGCACAATTGTTTGAGAGCTTTAATAAAATGATGGGTAATGTTAAAAATCTTATCCGAACTTCTAAAGATATTTCGGAAAACGTTACCAAGTCAACGAATCATATATCTGATATGTCTAAACAAGTATCAGCAACTGCAGATGAAGTAGTAGCAGCCATATCACAACTCTCAGCAGAAACTTATGGTCAGACCGAACAATCAGGAGATATAGTTGAGGCTATAGAAGGGTTTACAGAAGAAATAGAGAAGGTAACTATTACTATGGATGAAAAATCTGATTTAGCTAAAGGATTAAGTGCTGAAGGAATTGAAATAGTAAATGTACTAGATAAAACTACTGCAGAAACTAGTAATGCATCTAATCAAGTATCACTTGCAATAGCAGTATTAGATGAAAAGTCTAGTCATATAGAAGATGTTGTGAATATGATAAATAGGGTAACTGACCAAACAAGTTTATTAGCACTTAATGCTTCTATAGAAGCTGCAAGAGCTGGTGAAGCAGGAAAAGGATTTGGTGTTGTAGCATCTGAAATAGCTAAACTAGCAGAAGAATCTAAAAAGTCTACTAATCAAATAGAAAGTATAGTAGGAGAAATACAGTCAGAGATAGTTGAATCTGTAAAAGCTATAAAAAAGTCTAATGAACTAGTGGATAATAATGTGAAAACAGTAGGAGAAACTAAAGTTATATTTAATAATATAGCTAAAACTATAAATGATATAAAGAATGAGGTCGATAGAATAAATAGAGTAGTAGAAGAAATGACTCAAAAGAAAAATGAAGTTTCTCAAACAATAACCAATCTTCTATTAAAGTCTGAGGAAACAGCAGCATCTTCAGAAGAAGTAACGGCTGCCTCAGAAGAGCAAACTTCATCAATACATAATATGACAGCATATATAGAAGATCTTAGAGAACTAGCCGATACTTTAAGAAAATCAATATCTCAATTCAATATTTAGAATATAATGAGACTTAATATTTTACATAATTAGCATTTTTTATAAAAAAATATTAGACAATAGTAAAAATATAATTAAATATAATAAAAAAATAGGAATTAAAAACCTTTTATCTGAATATATTTATTGTAGATAAAAGGTTTTTTTGTAATATAAAGAAAAATTTTGTCAAAAAAAATCAAATTACAATTGATATTATGTGTAGAAAAGTGTAGAATTATGTTGTATAAAGACAAACGAAAAGCTATACATAATTAGAAAGGAGAGAGAAATTGAATAAGATATGGAAAAATGAACTCATATTTCCAGTCATATTTGTATTAACTATATCTGTTATTATTACTGCTATTTTATCAAGTGCCGCTAGCTACATTATAAAAAGAGATTTTGCAAATTATACTAGACGGGAAATTATCCAAGTTGACAATATGGTAAATACTTATTTTTCAGTACTGATGGAAAACTGTAAACAGTTAGCTACGAATGCTGACGTAAAAAAGGCAGATGAAAACATAAGAAGTTATGTTAATCAAAAAACTAAAGAAGGAAAGATTAAATTTTCACCCCTTATGGACGATAGTGTAGAGTCACGAATATTTAATGTTTATAAAAATTTTGCAACTTCACATACGAATATTGCAGATGTATATATGGCAACTAAGTATGGGGGATATATTCAGTATAGGGACGGAAATATATATGACAATTATGACCCTAGACAAAGACCTTGGTATAAAATAGCTCTAGAAACTCCAGGAAAAGTAACTTTAACAAATGCTTATTACTGGGAAGGAGCAGATGCTGCCAATATTAGTATTGTATCAACTATTACTAATAACAGCAATGAAATCATAGGAGTACAAGCAATAGATATAAGTCTAAAGGAACTTACTGATATGATTAAAAATATTAAAATAAGTGACACAGGATATATAATTTTAGCTCAAGATGATGGAGTTATATTATCAAATCCTAAAAATGCAGAGCTTAATTTTGAACATATATCTAAGTTAAATATAAATAAATTAAATACTAGTAAAGATAGTTATTTTGAATTTAAAGAAAACAATAAAAAATATATAGCTAATATATACACCTCTAAAAAAACTGGATGGAAATTCATTGGGGTTATGGAAAGGTCAGAACTCTATGAAAAAATGTACTATATAACACTAATAATATTTATAGTTACCGTTGCAATTGTAACAGTATTCTTATTAATAGTTAGAGCTACAACAGAAAATAAGTTACTCAGATTAAACCCTATTTTTAATTTAGAAGATAAATAATAGCATTACATTTTTCATATAAATATTAATCTATTATTTATTCATATTATTACTTATGCTTATTTTAATAATATAACAGATTTATGAACAACAAAGCTTGAAATTTTATGAGTAGGATATTAATTTATTTAAAAACTACATTTAAATAAAAAAATTATTTTGTTTAACTTATATTATTTTGTAGTATTTATTCACTATTTAGATGTCATTACCATGTTATACAATAAAAACCATGAGAAGTATAAAATGGATAAATTGATACAATATTGAATATTTAAAAAGGATTTTAATAACAATTGTAGAATACAATGTGAATATAGAAACCAAAAAAACTTATGATATATAGATAAAACTCAGACATCTTATACTAAAGATGCGATAAGTACGTAGTTAAAAGGTCTTGTAATTAATATTTTATGTACATTATTTTACATAGAATAAAATAGCCAAAGTTTAAATTAAGTCTAAATTTATAAAAAATATAAAAATATATAAAGTTTTTGGCATAGAATTTTTTTTGTGATATAATAAGCATGGTGATATCGCACTGTGAAGAGTATAACTAATAATTATACTTTTCCTGTGTTTAAAAATACATAAATTCAAAGGAGGAAATCTTAAAATGTCAGAACAAAAACAATATATTTTAGCTGTACCTAACTTTAGTGAAGGTAGAAGAGAAGACGTTATAGAAGCTGTAGTAGCAGAAGTTAAAA
>NZ_LGSS01000032.1 GCF_001190785.1 Gottschalkia purinilytica
GCACGACCTGGCCCATTAATAATTTTCATATGACTATTTTCTCCTAGTATTAATGAACCTGCTCCATAAAAATAAATTGACGGGGAAGCATCAGTACCTACATGATTTTCTGAGTTTGAATTATCAAAAAGAATAGAAACGTCTTTTTCGATTTGAACATTTCCACCCTTCCCAATGGAAAAGTTTGAAACTTTACTATATCCATTTGCCTTGATTTTAGCTCCTTCTTTAACGACAACATCAGCAACTTCCCAGTTTGCTTGTCCTCGAACAGCGATACCATCTTTTCCGTCACCATTACTAGATAATACTACGTTATAGGTATAACCATTAATTGGCGAAGTATATGAACCAACTTGATTATTTTCAATATTTCCTGAAAGAATTAACTTACTATTAAAAGAATGTAACATTTGTGCACCAGTATCCTTTACATTGTGGAAAGTTATTTCTGAATCTGGGGCACCAAAAGCTGTAGTAATAAATCCATACCAATTACGATGATAGATGTTTAAGTTTTCAACTTTAACTCTCCAATTTCTTCCATACATTGAAATAGCTTCACTACCTGCGTCAATTGTATGACCATTACCTTTTATCGTTAATTCACGATTGTATTGGGAACTAGTATTAAAAAATGTGTTAGCACCCGGTGTAATACGATCCATTGTATAGAAATCTTGTGTAATATTGATTACTTTTATTTTTGGATTATTCCAAGCATCATGCCAAGTCTTTTCGTCAAACACATTTGCAATACTGTCCTCATTCTCTGGTGCTTGTTTAGTTTCATTTTCCTTATTTTCATCTATCTCTATATTTTCTTGCTTGATTATTTCTGTATTTTCCTCAGAAGATACAAATGGATGTGTTTCTATTGAGTTTCCTTTAGTTAGTTCCGTTTTATTTTGCTCTTTCATCTTATTATAGATATTGGGATAATCTTCATTCTTTTCTAAATCCCTAGAAAGATCTATATTATCAATTGACTCCGAATTATCACTTGATGAACTCTCTTTTTCTTTACTATCTAGACTTAGAACCATCTCATTAGATTCTTTTACTACTCGATCATTGACTTTAATTGTTGCTTTTATTTTTACATCTTTAGCTTCAACAATATTTCGATGTAATCTAATGAGAAAACTCTTTTCTGCAATATTATTTATGGTTATTTCCTTTGTAGATGGATCATAACTAACTTTGTCCATCAAATTAGGATTATCTTTTGCTTCATAAAAAATTTCATTTGGCAGTTCAATATTTATTGATTGTGATGATTGTTCGCCATCTTTCTTAAAGTCCTTTACGTCAGTCGTATTTGAAAGATCAACTTTTAAGTCAAAAGACTTTTCAGTAATTACAGCATGATCAGAACCATTAACAGAAAGCCTTATACTCTCTTCAGTAACATTTTGGGCATTGACCGGCATAATGTGAATAACCGGAAGCACTATATATAAAATCAAAATTACTAAAAGAAATGCACTCGTCTTTTTCATTTTGCATTACCTCTTTCCATTTGTTCTAATTTTTGTTTATACTTACGAATTTTATTATAAAGAATTAGTAAGATTAGGATTAGAACAAATAATAAAGTTCCTAATAGAATCCACCATAAATTTAAATGTTGCTGATTATCATTAATAGCTTTTGCATTTAGATTTTTTGATTCTTCAGCGGAAACTCGGAAGTTTTTTTTCCACTTCCATGATTTCGTCTGCCATTTTGGATCATTTGTTCTAGCTTGTAAATATAAAGTATACTCTCCAGGTTTTAGTTTCTTATCACCTAACATTATAGGATAGTTAAAGTTCGAATTGGGTGCCATGATTATGTCTTGTCTATTGCTACGAAATAGGACATGTTTATTATCTTTCTTGGTTATTTTCGCATTAATATTAAGCCTAGAGATGATAGCTGGTCTATCATTCTGTATAAGAGCTTTAAACGCTTTGTGATAATTGCTAAGTCCAGCATCCACACTTAATAGATTCAAATTTGGTTTTTCGATTTCTTTATTAACAGTAAGTTTTACCCCAATGGCATAACTATACTTATTATGAATTTGAATAGCTTCTTTTTTATTATCTTTATTATCTTTATTCTCTCTATTTTCTTTTTCAAAATACCAGGATCCTAGAATCACACCATCTTGAGCATCTTTAGGAACATTAATCTTCATTGTTACGATTTTATCACTATTCGGTTCTACTACAAGAAGACTTTTTCTGTCAATTTGACTAATCTCAGAAAATTTTATTTTTAAACTTTTATCGAATTGATCATCTTTTAATTTTGAAGTATAACTTATCTCACCATTATCGTTTGTAAAGGTTGTTAGTGCTTGTTGTTTAATCTTAATTGGATTAGTATACGAATTGTGGATTCTTGACTCTATAACTATCTGATCTCCTGGTTTAACATGTAAATCAAAGTAAGAATGACTTTCATCTGTTTCATATTTAGACTTAATTTTGTTCACACTATATTGAACTCCACAATTTCCATGTTCTTTATTAACTTTATTTTCAGAAGCTTGTACTATTTGATTAGATAATAAGAAAAATGCACAAAGTATGAAAAATAAGCTTTTCCATTTAAATCTCAAAAAATAACCTCCCAACATCAAAACTTACGGATCAATACATTTTTGTATATAAAAAAAGTTGGAACAGAACCTCGAAGAGCCTATTCCAACTTTTAAATTATTATCTGACAGTTATTGTTCCACTTCAGCAGTTAACGTCCACTCCACAGTATTGTGATATGAACCTGATTTAGCTGTTTGTTTTGGAATAGTTAAACTTACATCTTTTGATTTCCAAGTATCAGTTGATGTTCCCTTTCCTGATAAATTTTCTTTTGGTGATGCAAAAACTGTTTGGTCTTGGTTATTAATTTCAACCCCTTTTGTTATTAATGTAGAATCTTCTTGAGTTGGGTCATCATTTAAGGAATTTCTAGCCACTCCTTTAGGAATAGCAATAGTAGCTCCTGAAAGTTCATAGCTATCATTTCTCAAGTAACCATCTTGTTTTACTTTAACAGTCCATCCATAAACATCAGCATCTCTGTTATCAGTAACTTGTAAAAACTGATTGAAATCTTTTTCAACATAATATGTATGTCTGTTTCCATATACTTTTTGTACACCAAAATCAAAAGCTCCAGGCGCTACGTCCAAAGATAACGGTCCTTTGTTATTTGTCGATGGATTGTTAGGATCTTCATCACCAGCTGGCTTACTTGGATCCAAAGGATCAACAGGAGACGTTGGTTCATCATTTTCTTTAAGTTCAATTTGCCCTTTCGTTATTGCTGTTTGGTTTCCATCAGCAAATGTTGGAGACCCGAAAGTTAAAGCTAAACCCAAAATTGTTAGCATACTAATACTTCTTGTCAATTTTCCTTTTTTCAATTACATCAACTCCTAGCTTTAATTTATTTTGCGTCTTCATTATATGTTTTAATTAAGTAAAAATATAGTTCGTTTTTTTTCTGAAAAACAGCCCATTTTCGAATACGTAACTTTTTTGTTAGATTTGGTAAGCAGCAGGAAATAGCTATGATACAATAAAAATACAAATCCGTTCATCTTTAATAACTTATATTATATTAACTTTATTAAGTTAATAAGAACTTTATAAAAAATATTACTTTTTCCCTAATATAATCTATACATAGTAAAAATCTAGTTAGTTATCATAATATATGAAAAAATGACACTCAGCTATTGAATGTCATCTTTGTCAGTTAATAAATTTTTACTTAATATAACATTAATGCACCTCAAATATTAGATTTTTTATCTAATATTTGAGGTGCACTTCATTTTTTGCTTTAATAAAATAAACTTTAATCTAGATAACCATCTGGGTTTTGATGTACTCCATTTTTTATTACCTCAAAATGTAAATGTGGACCTGTACTTCTTCCTGTATTTCCTACTGCTGCAATATTATCTCCTTTTTCAACCTTATCTCCTGCTTTTACATATAGCTTACTACAATGTGCATATTTTGTAGAGTAACCATTACTATGATTTATTTCTACCATATACCCATAGCCACCATTATTCCATCCAGAAAACACTACTTCTCCACTGTCAGCAGCTACAATAGGGGTTCCAATCCTTGCACCTATATCGATCCCTTGGTGATGTTTTCCCCATCTTGAGCCAAATCTAGATGTAATTGTTCCTCTTGTAGGAGTTACAAACTCCCCTGTACCTATTCCAGAAAGTTCTTTAGTTCCCTTGACTATAATACGTGATACTGGCTCAGATAGCACATTTTCTTTAATAACCTCTTTACTTACCTCTACACCATTATATTTTTCTATTTTACTAGTTTTCTCCACTTTACCTGGTGTTCCTTCTATTTTTACTTTCTCTTTATTCTTATATAGTGAATCATCTGTTTCATATATAGTTTCAAATGGTATATCTTCTGTATAATTAACTTCTTCTTCTGTAACTACAGTAACAAGAGGTTTATAAGTAGATATATTAATTTCTTCACCAGGTCTTATCTTTAAGTGATCTTTATCTGGATTAGCTTCTTCCAATTCTTTTAACTTTAAACCATAATTTTTTGCTATAGTCCAATAGCTTTCTCCAGTTTGTACTATATGTTTTTTAACTTCTTTTTTTCCATATTTAAGTTTGTTTAAAGCTGTATCCAAATCACTAAATTTTTTAATAGGTATATTTTTCTCTTCTACTTTAACATTTTCTAATAGTTTAACATTTTTTATATTAGATACTTGACCTTCTATAGGACCTACATAAGGCTCTTTTATTTTATTTAAAGCCTCATCTGCTAATTTTTTAGAGCTTAAGTACACAATATCTTTGTCATTAATCTTTATAGCATATCCAATAACACCAGTAGTTAAGTTATTTTTTATATTTTTCTTTATAGAGTCTACAGGTGTCAAATCTTTATCTCTAACATTTGTACTTAAAAACATGAAGTTTTTATCTATACTTATTTTTTTATTATGATTCTCAGATAATTCTTCTTCAAGATCAGCTACCAACTCGTTTAGATATTTTTTATCTCTAATTACACCTATCTTTTTACCACCTAGCATAACACCAAAAGCTCTAGTAGATATTTCATATTTCTTATATTGTATTACAGCTATAATTGATATTACTGTTATAAGTATTAGTAAGATGCTTATTTTATTTTCTTTGAGATATAATTTTCTTAGTCGTCTACTACATGTGGAACTAACTTCATCTTTATTAAATTTTGAAATGTCATTCTTCTTAAGAATCGAGCTTTTCATCCTATCGCTCCTTTCTCACTTAAAAAGTAAGCTTCTCTTTAGCTTACAGTGTTTAGTAACTATTTTGTAACTAAAATGTAATAACTATTCATAAATTATATCATATTGTGATCTCAAATCAATACTTTTTTTACATTTTTTACATTTGAGTTACTAAATCTACTTTTAAATACTTATTTTCAATGTTTTTCTCTAGTATTTTTTTACATTAAGCTATAAAAAATATTATTCTTTGTCATATTTAATTTTTTTAACTTAACATCTATACTAGTTTTTCTAGTATTAAATATTATCTATTACTTTTATCATTGCCAAAAAATTAAAAATTTAAAGCTTTTTTATTATAAATTTATTTATCTATAATTTTAGTTTTTTATTATTTCTAAATAGTTCAACTACCATATAATAAAAATTTTATTTTTTAGAAATAAACTATTTATCCACGCTCCATGTAACTTAGATATTATTTTAAGTAAATAGTTATTGGTAAAATGGTTATAATTGATAGATAAATAATGACTTTACTATTTTTAACAAAATAAACAACAATTATTATTAACTCCTTTTTTTATAAAAAAATTGTAATAATAATATATTTTAGCTTATAAAAAATATAAATTTCTTGTGATTACTCTCTCTAAAAATAGTACCTTATTATGATATAATATTTATTAGACTTAACTATTGGAAGGTGAATTTAATGTCTTTCTTCGTAGAAACTATTGACATGGATTTAGGAGAAACTCCTATAGAAAATATATTTATAAATGACTTTATGCCTATGGCAGATGGAACATATGTTAAGGTGTATCTATTGGGATTTAAATATGCCAAGGATAATGATACAACTTTAAACATAACTAATGAAGTAATAGCTAAACATCTTAACATACCTTTATCTGATGTTTTAAGGGCATGGGATTTTTGGGAAAGCAAAGGTGTGATAAATAAGCATCCCAAGGATAGTGAAGATGAGTATGATTATATGATTGAATTTGTGAACTTAAGACATCTTTACATAAGAAACAACTATAAGCATATAATTTCTAATGAAGAAACTGGTTCTTCTAACTTATATACTTGTTCAGCTGAAGACTTAGTAGAGGCCAATCAAATTCCTGGAATAAATGATATGTTTAATTCTATAGACTATATTATTAGACGACCTTTAGTTCCTAACGAAAGAAAAAGAGTTCTTGAATGGATATACAATTATAATATGAATCCTGATATCATAGTTAAAGCCTTTTTTCACTCCATGGAAAAGAAAGGAAGACGTAATCTAAGCTATGTTGAAGGTATAGTTAGAAATTGGTATGACTCGGGTATAACTAATTTAGAAGCTTTACAAGATTATTTAAAATCTAAGGATGAGAAATTCTATAGATATGAAAGAATAATGAAATCTTTAGGATTTGGTTTTAGACAACCTAGTGAAAGTGAAATGAGAGTAATAGATAAATGGTTTGATGAATGGAAATTTACTATAGAAGTTATACTAAAAGCTTGTGAAAATACTAAAAAAACATCAAACCCAAGTGTAAGTTACATAGATGGTATATTATCTTCATGGCACAAAGATGGTATAAAGGATGTAAGTGCTGTAAAAAAAGATGAAGAGAACAGAAGTGCTAAAAAAAGTATAAACTCAAATGTAAGACAGAATCAATCTCAGAATTTTAAAACTAAGTTTCACAACTTTGAACAAAGAACTTCTAAGTATACCGCAGAAGAACTTGAAAAAATGGTTCTTAATAAAAGAGGTTAAAGGAGGATTATTGTGCATAAATCCTTAAAAGATATATTAAGAGGTTATGAAAAACGAAGAGACAAAGCTATATATGAGCAAAAATTACGTCAGAAGGAAGTATACTCAAAAGTTCCTAAAATACAGGAAATAGATAGTGAAATATCCAAAACAGGTTTACTTATATCTAAAGCATTACTTCATGATCCTAGCTCATATCAAGAAAAAGTAAATGAAATAAAAAATAAAATGGAAAACCTAAAAAGAGAAAAAGCTATATTAATGACTGAAAATAATATTCCTATAGAATATCTAGACATAAATTATACATGTAATGACTGTAGTGACACTGGCTTTTTGGAAAATGGCAACAAGTGCAGGTGTTTAAAGCAATCAATGATAAAAAACGCATATGAAATGTCCAATATAGAATATCAACTTAAAAAAGAAAATTTCAAAACATTTAATATAGATATATTTTCTAATGAACCTTTTGAAAATAAAAAGCTTACTCCTCGACAAAACATATTAGAAATATTGCATACATGTGAGGGATTCTGCTTTAACTTTGATAAAAATAATGGCGAGAACTTACTTTTTTATGGTACAACAGGACTTGGAAAAACATTTATGTGTAATTGTATAGCTAAGAATTTATTAGACAAAGGTAAAATTGTTATATATCAAACAGCTTTCAAGATACTAGAAATCATAGAAGATCATAAATTTAGAAGAAATCATAATAGTGAATTTAGTGATGAAGAGTACAACCTCTTATTTGAAGCTGATTTACTGGTAATAGATGATTTAGGTACAGAACTTACAAATACCTTTACTAATACTGAAATATTCAATATAGTTAATTCTAGGCTCTTACAAGGTAATAAAACTATAATTTCCACTAATCTATCTCCTATAGAAATAGCCAATGTATATACTGATAGAATATTCTCTAGGATATTTAGTAAATTTACTATTTTAAAATTCTATGGTCCCGATTTAAGATGGGAAGCTAAACAAAAATAAATGATAACAAATAAAAAAATCGTAGGGCTTCAACATCCTACGACTTTTTTATGTATGATAATATTATAATAGCTATAAGTTTAAAAAAGAACCCCAAAATCTTATATCTTGAAGCCCTCTTTTATAAAAAAAGTGGAGCTGGTGAGAGGACTTGAACCCCCAACCTACTGATTACAAGTCAGTTGCTCTACCAATTGAGCCACACCAGCATATATGGCGACCTGGAAGGGACTCGAACCCTCGACCTCCAGCGTGACAGGCTGGCATTCTAACCAACTGAACTACCAGGCCATAAGTAGTAAGTAATTAAGATTTATGATTTATGTTAAATATTAACTTAGCATTAACTAAGTTTATTTATTATGGTGGGCGCGACAGGGCTCGAACCTGTGACCCCCTGCTTGTAAGGCAGAT
>NZ_LGSS01000033.1 GCF_001190785.1 Gottschalkia purinilytica
CTTTAAAAGTATTAGCAAGAAAATTCAAAGATGTATCAATTGTTATGTATATTTTGGCAATTATATTCATCTTAAGAATTGCTTTATTGTAGAATAGTTTGGTTAAGTTTAATATAGTTTTCATTAAAAATGATAAATTTAGTTGGCTATTTACGAAAATAAAATGTAATATAAATTTAGTGATAATATGTAACTTATTTATATATTTATATAATAAAATAACTTTTTTATCTTGTAAATAGTTAACTACATTATGTAAAGTTTACAGAATTAATTTTATTAATGTACTGGAAAAGGTTTTTATAGTATAATGTTGGTATGGTGAAATATCTTTTATTTTGTAAATAATTTTCGAAATAATTTTATTTTGAAAATTTATTTAATAATATTTTTAGAGGTGATATAACAATGGGTAATAACGTAAAAGTTTACAAGGGTAATGTAATCTTTACTAAAACTCCACAGGAGTTTGAACAGCTAGAAGGGGGATATATTGTTGTTGAAGATGGCAAAGTTAAAGAAGTAGCTCAAAATCTTCCAGAACAATATAAAGATGCTGAAGTAGTTGACTATGGTGACAAGTTAATAATTCCTGGTTTCATAGACTTACACTTACATGCTCCTCAGTTCCCAAATAGAGGACTTGGACTTGATAAGGAACTTTTACCATGGTTAGAAACTTATACATTCCCTGAAGAAGCTAAATTCAAGGATACAGAATATGCTAAAAAAGTTTATTCAAGATTAGTTAGAGAATTATGGAAATATGGAACTACTCGTTCAGTAGTATTCAGTACTATCCATAAAGACTCTACTAAAGTATTGATGGATCTATTTATAGAAGCTGGATTAGGTGCTTATGTTGGTAAAGTAAATATGAATAGAAATTCTTCACCAGATCTAACTGAAGATACTCAAGAGTCTTTAAAAATAACTGAAGAATTATTACAAGAGTATTCTGACAAGTCTCCTCTTGTTAAACCTATAATAACTCCAAGATTCGTTCCTAGCTGTACTGCAGAATTAATGAAAGATCTTGGTGATTTAGCTAAAAAATATGATGCTCCTGTACAATCTCACTTATCAGAAAACAGAGGCGAGATTGAATGGGTTAAAGAATTACATCCAGATTCAAAAAATTATGCAGATGTTTATGATAAATTAGGACTATTTGGTCAACAGCCAACTGTAATGGCTCACTGTGTTCATGTTACTGATGACGAGATAAAATTAATGGCTGATAATGGAGTATTCGTAGCTCACTCTCCAGAATCTAACTACAACTTATCAAGTGGTATCGCTCCTATTAGAAAATTCTTAGAAGCAGGAGTTAATGTAGGTTTTGCTACTGATATCTCTGGTGGTCATGCTATATCTATGATGGATGTAATAGCAGGAGCTATGAAAGGTTCAAAAATGAGATGGGTATATTTAGAAGAAGAATATGCATCTTTAAGTGTTCCTGAAGTATTCTATCTTGCTACTAAGAGCGCTGGTAGATTCTTCAGCAAAGTTGGTAAAATTGGTAGCTTTGAAGAAGGATATGAATTTGATGCTTTAGTTATAGATGATGAAAGTATCAGTGACTTAAATCCTCGTAGTTTACCAGAAAGACTTCAAAGATTCTTATATCTTGGAGATGACAGAAATATAGTTGAAAGATTTGTTTCTGGTAAAAATCTTCCTGAACCTAAAGTTTATTAATTAAATATAGATTATTAAAAGGGATGTTTCATATGAAACATCCCTTTTTTATATTATTTTTTATATAAAATTACATTTGCTACTAAAACTATCTTACATACTATATAGTAACTTGTATTAATATACTCTTTTAATAATATTAATATATCTAATTATTTAATTTCATATCACCATATTTTATCCATTTTTTCTTTCTCATATATTCTGATATTAAGAACGTTATAGTTGCAGGTAATACAAAATGAAGCAGTATTATTCCAAATATTCCTCTTGATCCCATGACTTCTATAGTTGAAAATTGACCAACTAATCCACTTGTTCCCATTCCTGATCCTATTTTATTTCCTTCCATTTTAAATACTACTGTAGATATAGGTCCAAGTATAGCTGATGTTAAAATAGGTGGTATAAATATTCTAGGATTTTTAATTATATTAGGTATTTGAAGCATTGAAGTACCGAGTCCTTGCGCTATAAGTCCTCCTACTCCATTTTCCCTAAATGAAGCAACCGCAAATCCTATCATATTAGTAGCACATCCTACTATAGCTGCACCTGCTGCTAGTCCATCTAATCCTAGTGCTATTCCTATTGCTGCACTACTTATAGGAAGTGTTAATATTATTCCCATAAGAACTGATACTAAAATTCCCATTATCACAGGCTGTTGTTGTGTTGCTAAATTTATCATTTTACCTAACAACGTCATAAATTCTGCTACAAATGGTGCTAAATAAAATCCTGATACTCCACCTACTATTATAGTAACAGCAGGTACTAATACTATATCTACCTTAGTTTTACCCTGTATAATTTTAGACGCTTCTACACCTAATAAAGAGGATAGTAATGCCCCTACAGGTTCTCCTATATTAGCTAAAAATGTTCCCCCCTCTCCTACAGTTATAGTTTGTCCCCCTATTGCACCTGCAACTGTTGATGCAAATATCCCTAATGGGGATGCACCTAAACTGTATGCCACGCCAGCACCTATGGCTGGACCCATCATAAACTGAGCTACTTGTCCAAATTGCACTAGTAGCTTTATATTTAAAAAAATACCTATTTGCTTTAATATTAATCCTATAATAAGGGATGAAAATAATCCAAGAGCCATACCATTTAATACTTTTATTAAATAGTCTCTAATAGAAGTTGTCTTTTTACTATTTTTCATATATATGTTCCTTTCCTATTATATTTTAAGTTCATTACTAAACAGAGTAATTTTTTTCCTTTAACTTATCTTTTATTTTATTGAAATTTTCTTCACTAGGAACTTCTATAGTATGAATGTGTATTCCATCTGTTAATGATGATAGTGGCTCCGCTTTTTGCTGTCTTAGTTTTTTCATAAAGCTATCAAGTTCTTCTTTATAACCAATATCAAGAATACCTTTTATCTCTCCATATATGGGATGTTCTACTATAACATCTAAAACTCTAGCGCCATAATCAATCATTATTCTAAGTTCTTCTTCCATCTCTTCTAAGTTAAAATGCTTTGTTACTATTTTTTTTATAATATTATTTTCTTTGTATTTAGGTATAACATAGCCTTGAGGGGTAGCTATAATATCAAAACCTTCTGCTCTCAAAAGTGCTATATCTTGTACTATAACTTGTCTAGACACATTAAATTCTTCTGCAAGCTTTGTACCTTTTATAGGCTTTTCTTCTCTCTGTAGTATATTCCACATTGTTCTTCTTCTATCTTCAGTATTCAATATAATCATCCTTTCATATTATATTTAAACTAATATCAAGACTCTTTATAGAATGAGTTAAATCTCCAACTGATATAATATCTATACCTAGTTCAGCTATTTGTCTTATATTATCTTCTTTTATATTTCCTGAAGCTTCTAGTATAGCTCTTCCTTTATTAATCTCTATAGCTTTTTTCATACAATCTATATTCATATTATCAAGCATTATAATATCAGCTTTGGCTTCTAGTGCTTCTTCTAGTTCCCTTAGTGACTCTACTTCAACTTCTATTTTTATTGTATGAGGTACATTTTCTCTTGTAATTTTTATTGCTTCTTTTATACCCCCTACTGACTTGATATGATTATCTTTAATCATTACACAGTCTGACAGATTGTATCTATGATTAAAGCATCCTCCTACTTTAACAGAGTACTTTTCTATTAATCTAAGTCCTGGAGTAGTTTTTCTAGTATCAACTACTCTTACAGGTAAGTCTTTAACTTTTTCTGCATATCTTCTTGATTTTGAAGCTATTCCAGACATTCTCTGTAAAAAGTTTAATGCAACTCTCTCCCCCTTTAATATATTAACTAGTGTACCTTTAATAATAGCTACATCATCACCTTTTTTAACTATATCACCATCTTTTTTTAGCTTTTTAAAAGCTAAATTCTCATCTATAGTTTTAAAAGTCATCTCTACAACATCTAGTCCTGATATAACTCCATCTTCTTTTACAGTTATTTTGCCCTCACCTTTCTTATACTCACTTATTAGATAATTACTTGTAATATCTCCTCCACTTATATCCTCAGCTAGAGCATTTTCTATTATTTTTTTTATTAGAAACTTATCAAGCAATATAATTCCTCCATTCTTATACACATGTACCTTACTTTTTTATTAACTTAAAGATAAATTGTTATATAAATATTTTTATCAATAGCAAGACATCTTTTTAATCAAATTCATTAAAAATTAAGCTTAGTATATAATATATTCCTCTTACACTTTGTCTATATAATGCGCTCCTAGACTTTTATTTCTTCCTAAAGCTCCTTTTATTATAAGAATTGAGACAGTAATCATATTCAATACTTCAAAGTATTTAAAAGATCTCGAATTTATATTTTCTATTCTAGCTTTAAGTTTCTCAACTACATCTAATGCTATCTTTAATTCTTCTTTACTCCTTATTATTCCTACGTAATTTTCCATTACTTCATTTAGTTCTTCTTCAATTATACAAAGTTTCTTGAGAATATCTATGTTATCTTTATTTGAAAGTACAAAAACCTTTTCTTTATTTTCATATTTATTTTTTTCTTTATATTCACTACTTAGAATTAATGTTTCGTTTATATGACTTGCTATTCTATTTCCAAACACTATACCTTCTAATAGTGAATTACTAGCTAGTCTATTAGCACCATGAACTCCTGTACATGCACATTCACCACATGCATACAATCCTTTGATATTAGTTCGACCATATAAATCTGTATATATTCCTCCCATTAAATAATGTTCAGATGGAGATACTGGTATCATATCCTTAACAATATTAATATTTTCTTTTAAGCATTTTTCGTATATAGTGGGAAATCTTTTTTTTATGAAAGATGAGCTCTTGTGAGTAATATCAAGATATACATAATCTTTATCGGTACCTTTTATTTCATTAAATATAGATCTAGATACTATATCTCTAGGAGCTAAGTCTCCTGACTCATGGTAATCTTTCATAAATGCTTTGCCATGTTCATTTTTTAATATAGCTCCTTCTCCTCTTACTGCTTCTGATATTAGAAATCGCTCTTCAGACTTATCTGTATATAAAGCTGTAGGATGAAATTGAACAAATTCCATGTCTATTATATGAGCACCAGCCCTATAGGCCATTGCTATACCATCTCCTGTTATTTCTACAGAATTGGTAGTATTTTTATATACCTTTCCAATACCACCTGTAGCCAAGACTATTGTTCTAGCATTATATATATTTATGATTCCATCATCTTCAATTACTTTTAATCCTAGTAGTTCATCATTTTTTAATATCAAGTCCATTGCAAATGTATTTTCTTTTATTACTATATTTTTCTTACTTTTAATTTTATCTACTAGTACACTCATAATTTCAATACCAGTCTTATCTTTTACATGAAGTATGGTATTTTCACTATGTCCACCTTCTCTTGTAAATTTTAGATTTCCATTAATATCTCTATCAAAATCAACACCAAAATCTATAAGTTTATTTATATTAAGTATAGATTCTTCTTCGAGTATTTTAACAGCTTTCTTGTTATTATAATAAGAACCAGCTTTTAATGTATCTTTAAAGTGAACCTCTGGATTTTTACAATAAACTATTCCACCTTGAGCTAAATAACTATTACCCTTATTGATTTGTGATTTACAAATAACCAACACCTTAAATTTTTCGTCTATATTTAAAGCAGTAAATAGTCCAGATATACCTGTACCTATTACTATTACATCCCACATTTCTTATTTCACTTCCTATTTAAGTTTAAAATACTATATGCTTCTACATTATTTTAAAACTAACTTAATTCTAGCATTCTATTTAGGCTTTTCTCTGCTTTTATTCTTATTTCTTCATCTATATTAATTTCATATTGTTCTTCTTTAAGGGCATAATATATATCTTCTAATCTAGTTTTTTTCATGTTAGGACATACCAAAGATTGTGATAATAAATAAAATGTTTTATCTTTATTATCTTTTTCTAGTTTGTGCATAACCCCCATTTCAGTTCCTATTATAAAAGTCTTTTCACTTGATTCTTTAGCATAATTTATTATTTGAGATGTGCTTCCTACAAAATCAGCCATTTCTACTATTTCTGGTGAGCATTCAGGATGAACTAATATGACTGCATCTTGATATTTTTTTCTTATAGACTCTACTTCTGAAATTTTAATTCTATTATGTGTTACACAAAATCCATTAAATGAAATAATTTCTTTGTCCTTAACTTGTTTTTGAATATAATCACCTAAATTTCTATCTGGAACAAATAGAACTTTATCTTCATCTAAGTTTTTAACTATTTTTAATGCATTTGAAGATGTACAACAAACATCGCATTCTGCCTTTACTTCTGCTGATGAATTCACATAACATATAACAGGAATGCCTGGATGATTATCTTTAAATTCTCTTAATTTCTCCACATCTATCATATCTGCCATAGGGCATCCTGCATCATAAGCTGGCAATAATACTTTCTTACTAGGTGATAATATCTTAGCACTTTCAGCCATGAATCTTACCCCACTTAAAACTATAATGTCTGCATCTATTTTAGCTGCTTCTTGACTAAGTTTAAGTGAATCCCCAACTATATCTGCTATCTCTTGTATCTCTGGTATCTGATAATTATGAGCTAATATTATAGCATTTTTTTCTTTTTTTAATTTTTCTATCTCATTCTTAATACTTGTATGTTCCATATGTTTCCACCTTTCTATTGTTAATATAGCTGTCTTGTCACCTGTCAATAATATATCATATGGTAAAAATATAATCAATACTTGGCAAACATAATAGGTATTCACATATTTCTAATAAAAGAACAACTTGTAATAATGAATATCTACTAGTTAATAAACTGAACCTTGTTTATTAGCAGAAGTTTTTTATACAAAAAAAGAGAAAGAATAAATTTATTCTTTCTCTTCTTGATTCTATGTAAAAAAGTCTTATAGTTGAGCTCTAAACACCAAAAACTCTTAAGTTTTTGAATACCCTCTAATTAAATCGAAGCAAACAAAAAAGCAGAAGAACCTCCTCCTACTTTAAATTTATTAACGTACAGACCAATACCATTTAATCGCTTCTTCTTCAGCATCTTTTACAAAGCTGTCCTTTCCATCACAATATCCTTCAATATCATTGGGGTATTCTTCAGCAAGCTTACTTTTTAACTCTCCATACTGTTTACAAACTTCTGGATGTTTACGAAGATAATCTCTAAATACCAAGTGTCTTTCAATTTCTACTATATTGTCAAATTGGAAAGCATGAATTTGATGAGTTCGATTATCTCCGCCCTTTCGAAAATATCTCCGACCAATAATTCCGAACTCTCCCATAACCTCATATTCCAGTTCTTCAAATTGTTTAGAAAACAAATCTAGTTTATTAATATCACCAACCACAAGTAGAATATCAATAATTGGTTTTGCTTTTAGTCCAGACACAGAGGTACTTCCTATATGAAAGATATTAATTAATTCATCTTGTAGAATAGCCTTAATATCTTGCTCCTCTTTTTCATATTCATTTTTCCAATTTTTATCATAATCTACTACTTTAATAATCATTATAAATTCCTCCTTTCATCATTTTTAATACAACTATCTAACAAACTTGTTGACATTCTTATGATTTTATCAGTAAACACTGAAGCGTCAATCACTTTAGTACTTCAATATCTAGAAGGAATAGCGTTATGTAGTTTTATCTTCCTTTTTCTTTTAATAAAAGCTACTCAATTAATTCATTTGAAAATAAAAAAAGACTGCCAATAAAGTTTCTCACCTTTTGGCAATCCTAGTTCAGTCAAAAAATAAAATAACCCAGCAACGTCCTACTCTCCCAAGGCGCTTCCGCCTAAGTACCATCAGCGCTG
>NZ_LGSS01000034.1 GCF_001190785.1 Gottschalkia purinilytica
TAAAGTCGTTGTGTTCGTATTCTATAGCTGTTTCTAATCTTTGTATTTTCTTTAATTCTTCTTTATCTTTATCGCTTCTATCTTTCTGTTTTTCTGCTTCATCTAACGCCTTAAGCTCTGCTTCTAAAGATTGGATGTATCTATTTGAACTATCTTCTAGTCTCTTTATTTTAGTATCGTATACACTATTTATTCTTTCTTCTGATTCTTTTTTCCATCTATCTAGACCATTTATTTCTTTACTAATATGATTTTCAAATTCTTTCTGTTGTTCCGAATACTTTTTCTTAAGTGCATTAACGATCTGATTAGTAGTGTTATTTACATTAGATACAAATTGCTTTCTTGCGTTTTCTTCTTCCTTCAAAGCATCTATGTATGCCTTTTGTAATCTATCTAATTCTTTTATTTCTTCATCTACCTGACTTTTTCTAGCGTCTATTTGTTTTTTTAAGCTTTCTTTCTTATTCTTATATTCTTCTTCTGTCAGTTTTTGTGTTTTTTCTAATGCTTTAATTTGTGCTTCTATATTCTTTCTAACAGCTTCATTTTCTTTACCAGAAAGATCACTCTTTCTATCGGATAATTGCTCTTTCTTTTGCTCATATAGTTTCTTATTCGCCTGTTCTTCTTTTTCTATGTTTTCTAATCTAGCTTTAAGAACTTTTTCTTCTTCTTCCCAAGCTTTCTTGAACGTCTCTTGTCTATATTTAAATTTTTCCTCTGTTTTACTTATAGCCTGAGGTATGTCATTTTCATATCTTTTTACTATTATACTTGCCGAATCTGCTGATAACCCATCTGCTTTTTTTAGCGCTTCTATAAAAGAATCTAATTCTTTAAATCTAGTTGGGTCTTTTCTAATGAAGTTACTTAAATTCATGCCCTTTTCAGAAAATTTTATACGATCCGCCATTTCTGTAGATACTTTTTCTATATCTTTAAACTTATTTCTAATACCTATTTCGAGTCCTTCTCCAATAAACTTTCCTTGCTCCATAAAAACCCTAGATGGTGATCTTATGTCTAAACGCTTCTTAAAGGATTCAAGAGCTTTTGAAGCTAAACCTTTGGCTGTTTCTCCTATTTGACCTAACCAACCACCTAGCCCTATATTTAACCCAGAACCACCTTCATATCCTGCTCTTTGCATAGCTGCTCGAAAAGGAGTACCTTGTACTGTTCCTACATTCATTAAATTAGTAGCTTGCTGTTTAACTGGACCTGTTTGACTTTCAAGTCCCTCTTGTAATCCTTTACCCCCCTTAGAACCTTCCTGCTGATTTTTCCCTTGTAGTTTGGCAAGTTCTTTAACTATATAGTTTAACATAGCTTCTGCTTGAGCTTTTGTCTTAGGATCAGTGGATTGTAACCCTGATACTAAAGATTCTCCTGATAAGTTACCTATTTGATTAGCATGAGCAGGCGATTTCTTTAGCTGATTTATCATTGTATTTAGGGTATTTAAGCTTGCTGCACTAACTTGTTTATCACTTGATTTTAAACCCTCGGCTAATTGAGCTGCTACTTGCTTTCCATTCATATTAGCTAAATCTGGTCCTTTAGACCAAACATCTAATGCAGCCTTAAGGGTATTTGCAGAAGCTTCCTCAATCATGGGTACTCCAGATTTAAGCCCTGCAATAATTTCTAAAGGTGTTTTATCTCCTAGTACCGCTGCACCTTCTGGTACTTTTTCAACTTGGGCTAGTATTGCAGTAGCTGTTTCTATAGCTGTACTACTAACTTCTGAGTTTTTAGACTTCATTCCATTTACAAGACCAGTTATACCTTCTTCTCCTTTGCTTAGTAAGGTTTCTGGTAAGACATTATAAGCTTCTAATACTTGCTTCATTTGTTCTTCTGCCTTAGATCTTATTTCTTCATCTTTACTACCTAGACCATTTATAAGTTTTAAAGCAGTCTCTGAACCATAAAGTTCTATATCTCCAGTTTTTTCTTGCAACACAGACATTATGCTTTGTACTAAATTAGATGTATTTTCTCTTACCTTTTCATCTCCAGATGTCATTCCTGCCGAAAAAGAAGAAGATGTGCTGTAGCCTAATTGTTGCATCATTTCTGGAATCTTTGAAGCGTATATTTGAATTCCTGATCCAAAGCTAGAGCTTACTTGTTGGCCTACATTGAAGAACTGTGCAGATACTTCTTGTCCTCCAATTGTAACAGTATCTTTTGTTTTATTAAAAAATGCTTGAAACTCATTTAACATTTTTCCATTTTCTAGATCAAGATATTTAGCATTTTCACCTAGATTTCTTTGCATTATATCTCTTATTTCTGTATATTCATCTTTAGCCACTTGTACCTTATTGTCTTTTTGTCTTTTTAAGTCTTCTATTAATTTTTCTCCTGCTTCAAGTGGTAAATTACCTTCTTCAATTTGTTTATTTACAAGCTCAGATTTTCTTTTATACTCTTCTTCTGCGTTTTTTATCTTCTTATCTTTAATTTTAATTTCTTCTTGTAGCATCTTACTTGCTTCTGTAATACTAAATTGAGATATTTTTTGAGCTTCTCTTTGTCTAATAGATAATTCCTCTTTCTTGTTCTTCGCTACATTATCTAAATGAATTTTATCAATCTCATCTAGAGCTTGATTAAGTCTTTTCCTTGCCTCTATTGTATTTGTTGCTGTCCCATCTTCAAGACTCTTAGTTATCTCATTAACTTCTTTTTCTAACTCTTGTATTCTTTTGATTTTAGCTTGATATTTATCCTCTACATTTTTTATTGTTTGTTTCTTATCCTCTTCACTAATTCCTAGATTATCTTGTAATATCTGCTCTAGCTCTTTCTTCTCCTTATCTCTTCTTTCTTTCACTTTACTTACCGCTTTTTCTACCATCTGAGAATACTTTTTATCTATATCTTCTAGTATTTTTGTAGCCGTCTCCGAATTAGCTCTTTCAAGTTCTAAAAGATTTTTCTGTACTCCGGTTTTTAGCTTTTCAAAAGATTTAACAGCTTCTTGAGTACTTTTAGATACAACATTGCTAAACTCATCGGTTTCCTTTATAGCAGGCTGTAGTCCTTTGTGAACTAAATATCCTAGTCCTCCTGCTATTGCACCTATGCCTAATACAACAGGTGCAGCTGATATTAATAATCCTCCTAAACTAGCTCCTAAACCTGCGACTCCTCCTGCTCCTGCTGTTCCAATTGCTGTAGTTGCAGCAGTTCCCACACTTGCTAATCCTTGTGCTCCAGCTATAGTACCTATCCAACCAGATAACTTACTAAACCCACCTATAAGAGTTCCTATTCCTTGTCCCATACTTCCTATCGCCATTAAAACTGGTCCTGTTGCTCCTGCAAACAAACCAAATTTAACAATAGTTTCTTGAGTTCCTCTAGGAAGTTCACTGAATTTAGTAATAAGCTTAGATAGAGTTGATATAAAATCTTTAGCTATAGGGAGAAGTATTTCTCCTAGTTGTATTGCTGCTCCTTCAATTTGAGATTTTAATAATACCCATTGTCCTTGTAGGTTATTATTCATTATGTCTGCCATCTCTTTAGCACTACCATTTGAATTAGCTATAGACTTTGTTAGTTTATCGAAATCTGCTTGACTTGCATTAACTAAGGATAACATACCACTCATGGCTTCTTGACCTGCTAACATAGCACCATAAGTAGCTTGTTGCTCTGGGGTTAATTTAGCAAATTTACTTCTTAACTGTTCTAAAACACTTGCTAAAGGTTTCATAGTTCCATCTGTATTAGTTATAGTTATTCCAAGAGCTTTCATAACTGTTGCCGAATCTTTTGTAGGCTTAACGAGCCTTGTCATTATGGCCCTTAATGCTGTACCTGCTTTTTCTCCCTTAATACCTGCATTGGCGAGTAATCCAATTGCTAGAGCTGTATCTTCAATGCTATACCCTAGAGAGCCAGCAATAGGAGCAACGTATTGAAATGTATTCCCCATAAGTGCAACATTTGTATTTGAGTTACTACTTGCAGCAGCTAGAACATCGGCGAATTTTCCTGCTTCATTTGCTTTCATTCCAAACGCTGTTAGTGCATCAGTAACAATATCTGATACAAGACCTAAATTTTCTCCAGATGCAGCAGCTAAATGCATTACACCTTCAAGTCCACCTAACATGTCTTGTGTTTTCCATCCGGCCATGGCCATATACTTTAAAGCTTCTGCACTTTCTGTAGCACTAAATTTTGTTGTCTCACCCATGAACTTTGCTTTTTCTCTTAGCTTTTCTAAGTCTTTTCCAGTTGCACCACTTATGGCTTGAACTTCACTCATTCCATATTGAAAATCGCCGGACATTTTTAATATTCCAGCTCCTGCTCCTGCTAAGGGAAGTGTGACTTTTGTAGTTAAGTCTTTACCTATTCCATATATCTTTTTTGATGTATCTGTTATTCTCTTACTAATAGGTTCTAACTGCTGTGATAGTTGAGTCCATCTATTGCCTTGAATAGCTATTTCCTTACTTGTAGCTTGTAATTGACTTTCTAGGTCTTTTAATTTAGCTTTTTGCTCATTGGTTTTAGTTTCCCAGTTTTGAGTTGTATTTATATTATTCTTTATTTTTTCATTACTTGTATCTAATTCACTTGATAGATTTTCATATTCCTTTTTGAGTTCTTGCGTTTTGGTCGCATTTTCACCTAGCACATTCTTAGATTCTTCATATGCCTTTTTAGCGTTTTCAACTTTAGTTTTTAACTCTTCATTTGCTTGTATATTTTTATCAAGGGTTTCTTTAGATTTTTTAAATTGTTCCTCATGTTTACTTACTTTTTCTTTTTGTAGTTCTATTGTTTTTGTTAAAAAATCTGATTTAGACCTAAGTCCTTCTAAGCTCTTACCAAACCCTTCCGACCCTGCTCCTGCAAGCTTAAAATCGCTTTGTACGTTTCTCATAGAAGTGTTAAGCCTTTTTATGCCCTGTTGAAAGCTACTATCCTCTAAGCCTAACTTTACTACTAGAGATCCTATATCGCTCATTTTTTATTTTTTCACCTCCTTGCTTAGAAAAATCCTGGTATCTGATCTATATAAACTTTTTTATTTTTCTGTTTTCTTGATTGTCTGTCTAATCTTTTAAGTCTGTAGATTAAAATGTCTAGATAGTAGAAAATGTCCATTTCATCTATTTCCTGCATGGATATTCCCTTATCCATCAATTCATCATATATACTCAAAAACAAATCACCCTCGGAATACTCTTCCTCGGGTGATATTAGTTTTTTTCTATGCTTATCTCTGAAATTTTCTCTAATTTTTCTTCCGAAACTCCTTCTATCTTTGAAGTATCTTCTTGAAATTTTCTTAATAGCTTATTCGCTGGGAATCCATCATATAATTGATCTGCTGTAAATTGCTTTCCGTAAAGCTCTACTATAAAGTTTACCGCTTCATCTAAGCCTTCTTTAGATGATTTAATCTCTCCATTTAAAACTCTTTCGTTGTAGTCATACATTTTTCTTAACATTCTAACGCTTACAAAGTCTTGTTTAAAACCCTTGTCTTTTCCATCTATTTTCAATGTAATCTCTAACATATTAATCCTCCTATTATTCCATTTTCATATTAAAAGCAGGGGTATTACTCCCCTGCTGGTGGTTGTGTTTCTTTTACAATTTTTCTCTCTAACATATCAGTTGTAAACCAAGTTTGTGGGTCAAAGTCTTGCATTCCTTCTTGAGCTTCTAACTTAGGTAATCCATCATGAGTTCGTGCCATGAATACAAAAGTAAGAGTCTTGCTTTGAAATTCAACATTATCACCTTTTGTCTTGTAGCTATCTTCTATAGGTTTTGCTTTTCCTTTAGTGAGCCAAACGTATCTATAAGTTCCATCTGAATTTAAACTTCTAAAGCCTAACGCAATTTCTGGAGGAGTGTCATCGGTATGTGTTTCTAGCACTCCATTCACTATTTTCGATCCTAAGAAAAATGCTTTATCTTCTAAGGACATACTCAATAAATTCATAGTTACTTCATATTTACTAATCACACTAACTTGTGCCCTCATAACATCGTCTGCATGACCTTCAGCTTCAACTACGTTTGGAGTGATCCCTATTTCCTGTATGTCAGGTATTCTCTTTATTTCACTATCATATTGTAATGTTTCCACATCATCTTTTATTAATTTACATACATGTAAATCCTTTAGACCTATTGATATTGTCATATTATTCCTCCTTATTTTTTGCATAATAAAAGGGACTCCCAATTCGGAAATCCCTTGATTGTTTTTATTTATTTGTAGTAAACAAATCTAATTGCTTTGTGATATATCTTTGTATCTGATTCATAATCTTCATGTTCTGTCTTTCTTCTAAATCCGGCTTGTTTCATTAAGCCCTTAACTTGTTTAATTGTATTTGTATAATCATTTCCACTAGTATTGGACCATATATCTACTTGGATATAGTAACCTTCTGTTTGCTCTTCATCATCGGCATACGTTTCAGCTTGCTGTAAGTAAGTGAAGTAAGTTATATATGTTTTTTTATCTCCTGAGTAAGTTTGATATTTTATAGGTATACCTATAGATTTTAAGGTATCATAAACTAAATCAATCATAGCCCTAAACCTCTTTTGACTTCATCTTTTATTATGTTTTTAGCTTCATTCTTCTTAGATTCAAAAGCAGGGCCTAAGAAAGGTCTAGCTTTCATCTTAGAAGTTCCCCACTCTAGAAACTTTCCGTAAAATATCTTACTAGTATCATCTTTGGTTATTCCTATCTCTACATATTTGTTACCATTTTTACTCTTAACACTGCCTATTTTCAAGCCTTCTTTTAACTTTCCTGTTCTTACTTTTACATTACTTTTAGCTTCCTGCAAGATAGGTTCAGCAGCTTTCTTTAACGCTTGATTTTCTATTCTACTTCCTACATTACCCATATCTTCTAACTTTCTTAGAAGTTCATCCATGCCCTCTAGTTTCATCTTAGCCACTTGGAATCACTTCTTTAGCTTGTATTTCATACTCTGAATTTCTTTCATATAAATTGTTTATGTGGACTATATTATAAATTTTATTATTATATTTTATTTGCATGGATTGTTCTAATCCTTTGAAATATCTACAATTAAACACTAGTGTATTTTCAGCTTGAACTTGTGCGGCTTGATAAAATTCTTTACCCCTAAGATGTCTTACACTAGCCCAAACAGTTTTGTGTACTATTTCGTCTTTTTCATCATCATGAGGTCCATCTACTTCTTTTAATGTTATAAATTTAATCCTTTTGTTTAGTCTACTAAAGTTCATTATTACCACTTCCTTGTGAGAGTTGAAGCTGTAATATTATATTCTCTAGTGAAAATGCAACACGATGAAAGTTAGGTCCGGTTGTTTCTGTAGTTCTGTTTTCATACCAATGTGATACGAGAATTTTTATCGCTAACTTATATAACTCATTTTCATAGTTTTTATTTATTCCAGCATTGTTTAGATACATTTCTGCCGATAATTGAAAGCTTTTGAGAAGGTCATCTTCTTCGCCATGATCTAATCTTAAAAATAATTTTAATTCTTCTAATTCCACACAATCACCCCACAATAAAAGGGACTACATTATATAGCCCCTTCTTGGTTTTGTGCTTCTTCTATTGCTTTTATTAACTCT
>NZ_LGSS01000035.1 GCF_001190785.1 Gottschalkia purinilytica
CAGCGCTGATGGTACTTAGGCGGAAGCGCCTTGGGAGAGTAGGACGTTGCTGGGTTATTTTTATTTTTTGATAATTTAAAAATAATAATTAGAATCATAGATAGTGATATTCTATGATTTTATTTTTTTGTATTTTAATCTAATTAATATAAGGTTGCGTATAATTAAAATAATTTCTAAAGATCCAACATAGAAATAAATATAGAAATAAATGAAATAAAAATTAACTATTGTTTCATTTATTTTGAAATTGTGCTAGAATAACATTAATATTATGTGGAGGATGATAGAAATGTATAGAGAGATGAGACGTAAAGCAAAGGAAACTGATATATCACAATCAATTAGAATTTTAGAGAATGGAGAATATGGAATACTATCTACTATAGATAGTAATAATCAGCCATATGGAATCCCCTTATCATATGTGCTAAAAGATAATTTACTGTACTTTCATTGTGCAAGCGAAGGACATAAAATTGACAATATTAACTTTGAAGATAAAGTATCTTTCTGCGTTGTAGGTGAAACACAAATTCAGCCGAGTAAATTTACTACAAAATATGAAAGTGTCATAGTATTTGGTAAGGCGGAAGTATTAGAAGACAGTAGCGAAAAGAAAAAAGCTCTGTTATACCTTTGTGAGAAATACAGTCCTGATTTTCTAGAAGAGGCAAATGTATACATTGATAAAGCTCTAGAAAAAACAACAGTGTTTAGAATAAAAATAGAACATATTAGTGGAAAGGAAAATAAGTAACTATAAGACTATTTTAATATACTTTAGATATTTTTAATCAGGATATATAAATTTATGGCTACATAAATACTATCTGAAAATTAATTATAAGAAATTTTACGCTATTAGTTTAGATGCTATTATAAGAAAAGAAACTTAGAAGATATTTTTATTTTTTAATTTTGATTAATATATAAACAAAGAACTTATTTACATAATTCATAATTTAACATATGTAAATAAGTTCTTTATTTTATAACTTTTCAGATTTAAGTGCTTTAGTTAAAGATACCATCGCAAATATCATTACAAATATAAATGGAAAAGCTGCTGCTACTGAAGCTGTTTGTAAAGCTTCAAGACCACCTGAAAATAGAAGTGAAACAGCTAATAGTGATTGTATTAATCCCCAGAGTATTTTCTTTTTATTACTAGGGTTTAAATTTCCATTTGATGTTAACATACCCAATACAAATGTGGCAGAATTTGCAGATGTTACAAAGAATGTACATAGTAAAATTATTGTAACTACTGATAAAATACCACCTATTGGATAATGTTCTAGCACTCCAAATAAAGTAGTTTCTGGAGCTTTAGTAATTAGCTCAAAACCTTTTATACCCAATGTATTTTTTAAATTGAGACCTAATGATCCAAATGCAGCAAACCAAATACAAGATGCTAAAGCTGGAGCTAAGATAACTCCTCCTATGAATTCTCTTATTGTCCTACCTTTAGAAATTCGAGCTATAAATGTACCTACGAAAGGGGCCCATGCTATCCACCAAGCCCAATAGAATATAGTCCATTTATTTATCCAACTGTTATCACCAAAGGCTTCTATGTGTAAACTATCTCTTATGAATGAACTTAAATATTGACCTAGTCCATTAGTAAAAGAGTTTATTATTTTTAAAGTAGGACCTATAACTATAACTGAACCCAATAGTAAAAGTGCTAATACTAGATTAATATCACCCAATAACTTTATACCTTTATTTATTCCACTAACTGCAGTCCAAATAAATATTATTGTTATTATTGATATAATAATTATTTGGATTAACTTAGTTTGAGGTATATTAAAAACATAGTTAAGACCACTATTGATTTGAAGAGTTCCTAGTCCAAGAGATGTAGCAACACCGGCAATAGTAGCAAAAACAGCTAAAATATCTATTAGCTTTCCAATAGGACCGTTTACTTTTTCTTCTCCTATTAGTGGAATAAAGATACTACTTATTAGACCAGGTTTGTTTTTCCTAAATTGAAAGTAAGCTAAGGCAAGACCAATAATACTATAACTGGCCCAAGGATGAATACCCCAATGCATGAAAGAAGATTTTATTGCAAAGTTTGATGCTTCAATTGATCCGGGGTTAATATTAGAAGGATTAACAAAATGAGATATTGGTTCAGCAACTCCCCAGAAAACTAGACCTATCCCCATTCCTGCACCAAAAAGCATTCCAAACCAAGATATTGTACTATATTCTGGAGTTGAATTATCAGAGCCAAGTTTAATATTTCCATATTTGCTAAATGCTAAAGCTATAGCGAATATTACAAAAGCAAACATAACAATTAAGTATAACCAAGAAAAATTAGAAGTTAAAAAACTGTAAAGAGAATTAGAAAACGTAGCAAAATTTTCGCTAGCTAAAATTCCCCATAGTACGATTGCAAACGTAATGATTAATGATATATAAAAGACTTTATTATTTTTTCTTTTAATATCTAACATAACTATCTCTCCCTTTAGACTATATTTATTTAAATAATTAATGTTATACGTGTCTTTAGGTAAAAAATATATTACAAAGGGGAGTAAAATATTTTCCCCCTGTAATAAATAACTAATGTATTATAGTTAGTTAGTAAATTTAGAATTCTAATTACTAAATAACAAGTTTATGTTATGATAGAAAATATTAAATTTTAACTTTAAACACGGTTTGTTCTTTTATATCACTAGATAAAGCTTCTAAGGCTACACCAACTCTATGATATCTTAACTTCCATTGTTCATCTTCGGATGTATTAGGATCACCTAAAGGATACGGAATAGATATGGTAGGAACCATTCTATTTGCTCCTACTGTTTTTGCAACAGGGATTAAATTTGCCATTTGAACTACAGTAATTCCTGATCTTTCAATTTCTTTTACAATTGTTGCACCGCAACGTGTACAAGTACCTCAGGTAGATGTTAGTATAACGGCATTTACTCCAGCTGATTTCATGTCTTCTACCATTTCTTTACCCATTCTAGATGCTTCACCTTGGGTAGTACCTGTACCTACTGTTGTATAGAAATAATCATGCACTTTTCCAATTCTTCCTTCACTTTCATATGCACGTAGAGCATCTAGTGGAAGGACAACATTTGGATTGGCATCAGCAGCTGCTGGGTCAAAACCAGCATGTATAGTTTTGTATACTCCTGACTCTAACATATTTAGTTTAGATATATCATATTTTCCCCATCTTGTAGCAGAAGCAGACTGTATTTTATCAGGATTTTCTACAGGAACAATACCACCAGTTGTAGCAAGAGCTATTTTTGCTTGAGATAAATCTTTAATAGCTGGAGCAATAGGTACTAAATCAGATGCAGGTATGGGAAGCTCAGTTTCAAATTTTTCACCATTTAATTTTTTAAGTAACATGTTAATTACTCTATCAGTTGCAGGAATTGTAGGATCTAACCACACCTGATGTCTTATACTTCTACTGAAATATCCTTCGTCGTCTGCTGATAGTAATTTTTCACCATTTAATAATTTTGTACCAAAGTTAGCCATTTTTAAAATATCTTTTCTCATTGAAGCAGCACTTGATCCACCTTTAAATATATAAAGATCTTTTCTAAACATCTCTACACCAGGATTTTCATCATTCATAGAACTAATTACAGGTACTTTAAATTTATCTTTTACAGCTTTACAAATATGTCCACATGCAGTTCCATATCTTCCAGCTCTAAATGCTGGACCAGCAAAGAAGATATCAAATTCTTTATCAGATAAAAACTCTAATATAATATCTAAAGCTTCTTCTGTATTAGACCCCATAAAGTTATCTCCACAGATAATAGTATGAGTTACTTTTATATTATCTCCTAGACGTCTGTCAAGTTCCATAGCAGGACCTACAAGACCATCTCTTATTTCTGGTCTAAAATCTGCTACATCTTCTCCACCAATTTGACCAAAAAACTGGTTAACATATAAAATAGCTTTTTTCATTTTTTAATCCCTCCTAAAAATCTTTCATAGTTTTAGTTGACCAACCTACTACTTGATCTCCACAGAACATAGAGTTGTTTTCCATAATTATAGAACCATCTTTTCGTACGGAAGGTCCTAATATTTCATCTACGCCCCATCCACCAGATAGTCCATCTCTTCCTAATGATTCTAAATCACCTATTATAGTATCCATTGGAGGTAACTCTATAAGTTGTGATACATTACCACATGATACTATTGCATCAGCTTTGGGATCTAAAGTAACAAGTGGCTGGGATGCGCCATCTCTTCCGGTACATTCGTTTGTTAATCCGACTGTTTTTATACCAGCATTTTCTAATGCAACTATACAAGCTATGAAGTCTGCATCAGGATTACCATAACCTTCTTCAGCAACTATGGCACTATCTGCACCTAAGGACTTAGCTATTTGAGCTACAAATAAAGCTGATCTTTCTTTTTGTTCTAATGCAACATTTAAATTAGACATGATAACTCCTAAAAAGTTTATGGTTTTACCATGTTCTTGATATAGACGTTTAATCATAGGGAAATTTTGAAAATCATAAGTAGACCATTTAGATGAACATGGCATAAAACTGCCAGATATGACAGCACCATCAAGTATTTCATTTGGGTGCATAAAAGTAGGAACCATGCGATTTGCATCCCATCCATATATCAAATCATTATATCCTAGCTCTTCCATTTGTGATTGGGGTTGCATTACAAATACAACGCTTGGTAGGTTATTTATTTCAGAAGAACGTTTAGTTATAGGATTTAGTTCGTATGTTTCTAATTCTTCATAATCTAGATCCTTTAAGCAACTACCTATATATTCTGCTAATCGCATTCCAGCCCATCTTAAGGCTCTATTTTTTTTCTGTTGTTCATGTCTTTCAAATTCTTCATCTGTATCAGCAACTAAAACTATATTTTTAAGTTGAGAGAAGTAAGTATATTTTGCACCTTCACCACTCATATCTATAAGGCCGTCTTGAAATCCACCCCAATGCTTTCCAACTACTAGAATACTACAGTCCTTAAGTGCTAATGTTTTTCCATTACCTGTTTGTAGCAATTCTCCTGTTACACCTGGAAATAGAGGACCACCACCTACTCTATAACGTGGTTCAATAGCTTCTTTAACAGGAACTAGTCTTACGTTATCACCAGGTTTGACTATTAATATATCAGCTTCTATAATGTGTTCATCATCTTTTACAATAGCTAATGCTTCATCTTTATTAATTGTTAAAATGCCATTTTCATAAAATGTTTTTTCTCCGAAGAGAATGTCTTTTACATAAAAGTTACCTAATTCTAATTTCATAAAAAAACACTCCTTTCTTAATTAAAAGACTGAAAAACGTTTTCCTAGATCTTAAAAAAATAATAAGCTTGAAATTATAATATCATAATCATGATTGATTTACAATCATGATTATAAAAAATATTTATAAAACATTCATCATGAATAGAAATGATCAATAAAGAAGTACGGTATCAATTATAGGAAAGAGTAGTTCCATTGTATAATGTAATTAACTATGGTATCATAATAAAGATATTTAAACTTATGTTTTCAAAAACAATAAATTAAGATGGTGAATTATTATGAATAAAAAAGAAATTCAAAAAAGAAGGATGATGCATTATTTTATCGATGCAGCATATAAAATTATAGAAGAAGATGGAATAGAAAGTGTAACTATTCGTAAAGTATCAGACTTAGCTGGATATAATAGTGCAACACTTTATAACTACTTTGAAAATATCGATCATCTTATATTTCTATCAGCAATGAGATATATAAAAGACTATACTGTTAGTCTTTCTAAATATATTAAAGATGCCAACAATGCTTTAGAAAAATTTTTATGTATATGGGAATGCTTTTGTAAATACTCGTTTGAAAAGCCTGAAATATATCATGCCATATTTTTTGCAAAATTAGATAAGAATTTAGAAGATTATGTTAGTCAATATTATGATTTATTTCCAGAAGACCTAGGATCTTCTTCTGAGGATTTATCTGCAATGCTTCTTAAACATAATATTTATGATAGAGGAATGACTATATTAGAAGAGTGTGCTAAAGAGAATTTTATAAATGAAGAAGATGCTTCAGCAATAAATGAAATAACACTTTTAATATACGAGGGAATTCTTTTAAGAGTTATTAGAAAAAAAATAACAAGCGAAGAAGCTGTGATGAAGACAATAAAATATATAAAAAAGGTTGTAATCTCATATACAATAAAGGATATTTAATAATTTAAAAAAGCTGCTATAAAATTATGAAATAAGTAGATTGAAGAAAAGGGGAGGACCTTTAAACTTTTTTGCTATGAATACCATATAAAAAGATGAATTTAATAAGCTACTGATATTATTTTGAAGAGTACAATTAAGAAAGCTATATTAAATGCTTTATATGAGACCATATACTTGAGCTTTAATTTATAATAAAATGAACATTTGATATGTTTTTATTAGAAGCCTAATGAAAATACTATAAAAATATTATTTTAAATAGATTTGCATATATAAAATAACTTATTAAGTAAATAATAAATTATCAATTTTATTGTCAAACTAATCACTATAAAAGATACGATACTTTATAATGAATATTCATTTATTATATGATGGTAATAAATCATAGATATAGATGAAATAATAAAAAAATAAATTTTATCAATAAAATTATTGACAGATATACAATTTGATGATAGAATTATAAACCTAGCTGAATTTTGTTTATTAACTTTTTATTTATGAGTTTATTATTAAAATCATAAATATTTAAAAATAAAAAAACAAAAAAAGTATTGACATATAGTAAAAAATATGATATGATAATTTTCGTAGTCGACAAAAACAAACAGTATAATTAATGATTAAATAAATATTCTTGGGTAGCTCAATGGTGGAGCAACCGGCTGTTAACCGGTAGGTTGTGGGTTCGAGTCCCACCCCAAGAGCCAAAGATGCCGGGGTGGCGGAACTGGCAGACGCACAGGACTTAAAATCCTGCGGTCCTTAAAGACCGTACCGGTTCGATTCCGGTCCTCGGCACCAATAATTAGATAAAGTAAGATGTATTAGATAATGACGCGGGGTGGAGCAGTCTGGTAGCTCGTCGGGCTCATAACCCGAAGGTCGTCGGTTCAAATCCGGCCCCCGCAACCATAATAAACCAAGAAAGAAAAACATGGCGGCGTAGCTCAGTTGGCTAGAGCATGCGGTTCATACCCGCAGTGTCAGCGGTTCAAATCCGTTCGCCGCTACCAAATAAGGCCCTATGGTCAAGCGGTTAAGACACCGCCCTTTCACGGCGGTAA
>NZ_LGSS01000036.1 GCF_001190785.1 Gottschalkia purinilytica
GAAAGCTGTCTACATAAAGAAAGGGATAAATAAAATGTCCCTTTCTCAAGTAGAATGGTTCATTAAAGATATAATAGATAAAGGGATAGAAGAAGGTAAAAAATACGCCTATAAAGATGGCATTAAAGAAGGATTAGAGCTAGTTAAAGAAGCTTTAAAGGAATTGTACGGATTTGGAGATAAGAGAGTTAAGAGAATAGAAGACTATATAAATTTAAAATTAGAAGAAAGTAAATAAAGAGGTTTACTTAAAGGAGCAGGACATGATGAAAAGTTTTTTTAAAATAATAAGAGCTACAAAAAAGGTAATAGAGTCTATACATTTAGTAGTCTTAATAAGCTTCTTGAACTTAACAGATAAAGAGAAAGCTATTAAGTTATTAGAAGAAAATAAATAAAGAGGTGATGAAATGTTTTATCACTCTCAAATAAAAGCTATAAAAGAAACCAGAGAAGGTACGGAATTAATAATTAAGATACCCGAAAAGATAAAGGACAAGTTATCAAGTTGGAAAGAAAAAGGGGCATTAACAGCAGATATAAGATTTAATGATAATAGATATATAAATAGAGAACAACAAAAGAGGATATATGCAACTATAGAAGATATATCCAGATATACTGGAAACCCTAAAGAACTAGAAAAGATGGAACAAATAGCTAACTTTTGTTGGGATAGAGATATAGAATATTTTTCTTTATCTAATTGTAGTAAAGAAATAGCAAGAGATTTTACAGACTACCTAATACAAGTAGCCATATCTTTAGATATACCTCTTACGGATTTAGCTATAAATAGAGCAGAGGACATAGACAGGTACTTATGGATATGCTTAGATAAACGAATATGTTGTATATGTGGAAGAAAAGGAGAGATACATCATGTCCAAGCTATAGGTATGGGAAGAGATAGAAAAAAGGTAGATGATTCAGAGTATTTAAAAATGTGTCTATGTAGGGAACATCATATAGAGTATCACAAAACTGGTAGAGTAAACTTTGAGAATAAACACCATGTTCACGGAGTTAAATACAAGGAGGATTGAGTTTGCAAATAAAAGACAGCTACTACAAATCTACAGAAAAACTTCTATATAATTATAATATGTTAAAAGTAAGTATAGAAAATATGAATGCTGAAATAAGAGAATTAGAGAGTGAATCGGGAGTTACATCTATAGATTATGAAAGCGAAAAAATAGCTCCTACAAACAAAATAGGCAATCCTACAGAAGAAGTTGCAATAAAAAATATAACATCAATTGATTTGCTTAAGAAAAGAATAGAAAAGACACAGGATAAGATAGATAAGATGGATAGGGCTATTGAAAAATTAAGTGAATCAGAAAAACAAATAATAACTATGAGATACATAGACGGTAAACAATGGTTTGAAATAGCATATGAAGCTAATTACAACGAAAGATGGTGTAAAGAATTAAGAAAAAGGGCAATTAAAAAACTAACAATAGGAGTATATGGGTACACAGCACTTATCGAGCACCAATTTATAGAAAACATATAGTACAATAGTATTGTGGAGTAGTAAACAGAACATAGAAATAGAAGATTAACAATTTCATATCCATAATACCCCTTTCAACCCTGTTTTATTTAAATAGGGTTGTTTTTTATATAAAGAGGTGGATAGGTTTAAAGATTAATAAGAAAGCTATCTAGTTTGTGTACTAGGTAGCTTTTATTATGCATATAGCAAGGAGTGAATATATGTTTTGAAAGAAGAACATAAATGCAAGAGGTGTATGTGGGGACATTGGTTAGAAGATAAGGTATTTTGCATATTACCTAGATGTGTAAAAGAGAAAAGAAAAAAGAGGGCTAACAATTAACCCTCTTTATCACTAAGCCTAGATAATACATCAGACTTAAAAAATATTCTATCACGAGGAAATACTTTAATCGGAACTAACTTTTTCCTTCTGACTAGGTCGTCTATGTTTTGCCTGGTACAATCTAATATCTTAGTGGCTTCTGAGGTATTTATTAATTCATCAACTAGGAAATCTCTTAGATCGTCTTTATCCTTGAAATTATAAGACATCTTACTTCCTCCTTGTAACCATGATATTTAAAATTAAAGCTATAGCTAACAGAGTAAATTTAATATAATCTAAGAAAGATGGATTCTTGAAATCGCCATCTAGTATATTTAATATAACTAAGGCAATCAATATAATAGTTAAAGAATTTTTTCTCATACTTTCCAAGTGGTTGTGATATAATATATTTAGGGATAGGGGACTTAGTCCCCTATGTATATGGCTTACTTGTTTTGGTCTTTATCCTTTAACAACGCCCAAATTGTTAGGATTAAAACGACTATTTCAAGTAAGTCTTTTATTGTTTCAACCACTTCTTTCACCTCCTTTCTTAATTATATTATATCAAACTACTATGCGAATGTCAAGTAGAATATGGAAGCATTTCATATATTTTCTAAAACAATCCAGTTAAGATATAATATGAAGGATATTCCCTTTTTATGTAGAAATTTGTATATGAAAGGGGGATGAATTTGAATCATAAATACAAAGATGTGAATAAAGGATTTAGAAGGTACAATATAGCAAAAGCACTGGCTTTATTTATTCCTACAATAGTATCTATTATTACTATATCGATTGTTATTTTGAATGTAGGAATACTTAAGACACAAAATATAGGGCGTGGGAAGCAAACTGTAATAAATGTTTCTAAAGATACGCCTAATGCCTCATATAAGCAAATAGAAGCTTATAAAAATGAGATAAGACAGGAATATGAAAAATCTGCGAAAAGTATAGATGATAAAATAAATCTAGGATTAGCCATTATTGGAATTGCTGTTACTGTTTGGATTGGATTAAATATATATAATGTCATAGACAAAGACCATATTAAGGCAATAGAAGACAAAGCACAAGGTTTCAAGGATGAAATGAAAACAATAGAAAATGAAGTACAAGATTTCAAGGATGGAATAAAAACAATAGAAAATGAAGTACAAAGTTTCAAAGTAGAAATTGATAAATACAGGGATGAAATGTCAGATATTAAGCTAGATTACGATAAGTTATTAAGTAAACTAAAACTTAATGAAATAGAATTAGATTATAAAATAAAAAATATAAATTTTAGAAGATCAATAGAAAGTAACAAAGAATATATAGATGATCTTCATATAGATTTAGAACTTCTGATTAAAGCATATAAAAATTATATTGAAAAAATAGAAGAAGAGAAAGAATATCTAAAAGCCAACGGTGAAAGAATGGATTTCGTAACACAAACATTAAAGTTATTTTTAAAACACATTAATAGTAAAAAACCTACCATATTCATACATAATATAGAGACTTATATATTTCTTTATGAAGAGGAATTAGATAAGTTGCTTGTTAGAAAAGAAACGACTGGAGAAATAGTTAAATATAAAGATTTATATAAACACGAATACAAAGAGTTTGAACAATTAAAAAAAGAATTATTAGATAGTAAAGATAATTATATCTAAGAAAAGAGTCTTGAAGGCTCTTTTTTAATGCAATAAAGCAGGAGGATAAGCTATGGAAAAAGTTATATGCAATGAGTGTAAAAAAGAATTTGAAATTAAAGTGAGAGTAAAGAAACATAAACAAGGAATAGAAGAAACTTATTTCAAATGTCCGCATTGCAAAACTAAATATACAAGCATCTATACAAATGAAGAAATAAGAAAGTTGCAAAGCGATGTAAGAAGATTATTAAATAAATATTGCCTTGTAGGAACGGAGGAAGAAAGATCAAAGATAAAAGTTCAATTAAGTAATGTGAAATATAAACTTAAATTAAAAATGAATGAGTTAAAGAAGGAGATGAAAAATAAGGAATGAAAGTATCGGAAGAAAACATGAGGTTTAAGGAAGTAATGCGAACGGTAGAAAAAATAGGAGGTGAATTAAATGTAAGGTTAGATAGGATGATTGAAGAAACAGACAATTTAAAAGAAGCACTTGAACTTGAAGATAGCATGAGAAGAATAGAGATTATGATTACAGAATAGGAAAGTAGATGAGTTAATTGAGTAAAGAAAAGATTAAACTTAATGTAGCAGAAAAGATATTGTTTACTATAGTTGTAGCAGGTATAACATCTGTAGCACTTATACCTTGTTTGTATGTATTAATATTAATTAAAAGATTAGTGGGGTAGGTGAAGCATGAAGAAAATAATAAATCTAATAATCATCTTTGGGTTATCTATTCTCTTATATGGATGTACTGATTATAAATTAGTAGGAGAAGTAGAAGCTGTTGTAATAAGCAAAGAGTATAAAGAAAGTTATACAACTACAATGCCAATGATAATACCAACTGGAAAAACTATAATAACAACAATGAGATCGGAAATACATCCAGAACAATATAATGTTGAACTTAAGTATAAAGATGTAAGCACAACTATAAACGATAAAAGATTATATGAAAGTGTAAAGATGCAAGATAAAGTAAAGGTTAATTACTATACTTCAGAAGATAATAAAAATAAAAAAATAAGATATGAAAGCAAGGAATGATAGAAGAAGTTAAAAACTAATAGGGCAGGGGATATAAATGGGATAAAAAAACTATGTGCAAAAGTAAACTGTAATAACTTATGCGATATAGGACAAACATACTGCGACATACATAAGAACGATAACAGCAAATATTATGATAAGTATGTAAGGAGTAGAGATAGTGTAGACTTCTATAATAGTAAAGCATGGATCAAGGTAAGAGAGTTAGTGTTAAGCAAGTACAAAGGCATAGACTTATACGCTTACTATATGAAGGATGAACTAGTATATGCCAACACAATACATCACATAGTAGAGAGAGAAGAGGATAAGACACTAGAGTTAGACGTGGATAACTTGTTCCCTGTTAGTGCAGAGAGTCATAATACTATACATAGTTTATATGAGAAAGATAAGGAAGGTACACAAAGAATGTTAAGAGAAATATTAGAGAAAGCAAGAAAGGAGTTGGCATGATGTCAGATAAGAGTGTAAACAATACTACTAATCATAATACAACAATAGATATAACAACAGGTGGTTGGTTAGGTATGTTGACTATAGTATTTACTATAGCAAAGATACTTAATTTAATAGATTGGAGTTGGTGGCTAGTATTTGCACCAGTATTAATACCTACAGGATTGGCGGCAATTATAGTAGCTATAGTAATGATAAGAGGTTGAATGAAAGAGTTTGCTAAATGAGTGGACTCTTTTTTTATGCCCCCCCGGGGTTGAAAAATTTTAGAGAGACACGCCCGGACCGAGCCCTAGATTAGCTCGTAGAAAATTCCCTAAATGAAAATTTCAAGGAGGTGAGAAGGTGGCAAGACCAAGGCAACCAATAGAACTGATAATGGCTAAAGGAAAGAAGAATCTAACTAAGAAAGAAATAGAAGAAAGAAAAAATACAGAGGTTAGAGCCAAGAGAGATAATATAGTAGCTCCTTCTTACCTTACAGATGATTTAAAAGAGGAATTCAATCGTATAGCTAGTGAATTGATAAATATTGAAATCATGAGTAATTTAGATTGTGAAGCCTTAGCAAGATTTATAGTGTCAGAAAGTCAATATCAAAAAGTTACTTTAAAGATTTTAAAAATGAAAACTATAGGCCCTACCTATGTCGAACTATTAAAAGTTCAAGAGAAGCTATTTAAAATGTGTAGACAAAGTGCAAGTGACTTAGGCTTAACTATTAGCTCTAGGTGTAAACTAGTTATCCCGAAAAAAGAAGAAAATAAAGAAAAGACGGAAGAAGAAAAGATGTTTGGTAGTCAACTATAAGGTGGTGAGTAAGTGAATAAGGAGAAAGTATCGGCACAAGCCTTACAAAACACTGTAACACAATATGCCTTAGATGTTGTAAATGGCAAAATAAAAGCATGTAAAAAGCATATAAGGGTATGTGGAGTGTTTCTTAGAGACTTAAGATTGATGCATAAAGATAAATTTAAATACTACTTTGACATTGACGAACTTTATAGATTTTATAAATGGTCTGGAATGTTTAAGCATACTAAAGGAGTTTTAGCTGGACAGCAAATAGAACTAGTACCTTTTCAATTGTTTATTATAGCAAACATATTTTGTTGGAAGAGAAAAGACAACGATAGAAGAAAAATAAGAAAAGTATACATTCAACTAGCAAGGAAAAATGCTAAGTCTCAATTACTTGCATTAATCTGTTCGTATGAATGCTTCTTGTCAAAAGAACAACAAGAAGTTTATATTGCTGGATGGGGAAGAGATCAATCTACATTAGTTTATAATGAGGTTTTAAGCCAGATAAATGCAGTAGACATGTTAAAAGGTAAATTTACAGATAGTTATGGCAAAATAACTCATTTGAAAAGTGGATCCATAATAAAACCTTTATCAAAAGAAGCTAGAAAGGTAGGAGATGGTACAAACCCCGGAGTAGCTGTATTAGACGAATTTCACTGTCACGATACTAGTGAGATATATGATGTTTTAGTATCTGGAATGGTTGCAAGACCGGAGCCACTTATAGTTATAATTACAACAAGTGGATTTGATACTAGTAAACCATGTTTTAAAGAGTATGAATATGTTAGTAAGTTATTGGACCCTAATTCTCCAGTAGAAAATGAGGAATACTTTGCAATGATATGCGAACTAGATAAAGAAGATGATATCAAAGACGAAAGTAACTGGATTAAATCTAATCCGATCGTAGCTACCTATAAGGAAGGTATAGAGTTTTTAAGAAGTGAATTACATCAAGCTTTAGACTATCCTGAAAAAATGAGAAACTTTCTTACTAAAAACATGAATAGAT
>NZ_LGSS01000037.1 GCF_001190785.1 Gottschalkia purinilytica
TCTTAATACTGATCCATTAGTTAGAGCTGTTGAAAAAGCTGTTAACTCAGGATTAACTGTAATAGTAGCTGCAGGTAATAGTGGACCAGGATCTCAAACTATATTATCTCCTGGAAATAGTTCTTCTGTTATAACAGTTGGTGCTGTTGATGATAAAAGAACTCCTAGTACAGCTGATGATAGTATAGCTCCTTTTTCAAGTAGAGGACCAACCAGAGAAGGTCTGAGAAAGCCTGATGTTGTAGCTCCAGGTGTAAATATCATGTCTTTATCTAATTCTAAGTTAGATGGATACGCTTCCTTAAGTGGAACATCTATGGCTACTCCTGTAGTATCAGGTTCAGCTGCTTTAATATTAAGTAAAGATAATGGCTTAGGGCCATCAGAACTAAAGTCAAAATTAGTAAATTCCTGTACGGACTTAAAAGATAAAAAGGACAATCAAGGAGCAGGTATAATATGTCTAAAAAAAGTTTTTGAAGATTCATCAAAAAATAAAAAGCCATCTGGACCTTCTAAACCTTCTAAACCCTATCGTCCCACCCCTAATGAAGAACAGGAGGAGAAGAAGGTAGCTAATCAGGGTTTTGGTGGTGAATTTATCGTTATATTACTCTTTGTACTTCTTATATTAATAAGAATTGTATAAAAAATAGCCCACATTTAGTGGTACTCTTATAAGACTAGTTAGAAAAAATAAAGATTTATAGATATTATCAAACAGTTATGTAACAAAAACTGAATTAGTACAGAAAAACGAGGTATTACTCTCAAAAGTAATCCCTCGTTTTTCTGTATCAAAATCATTCTACAATTTTTAGGTTTAATCTGTACTTCAACTAACACCTAATTTCTTTATAAACCAGCAAAGTATTTCAAAATTACTATTCATACGCGAAATGGGATCAGTCACTATGCCATAGAAAACTTGTACAAAAATTTTTGATAAAAATATCTAACCGTTAGAGTATGTGTTTTTTCTCGCAGTACTTCAAACTCCACTTTGACTATTTTATACTTCATTAACACATTTGAAAAGCATCTTTTCTAGAGTACGCCAATTCCGTTCAGTAGGAATAGTACGCATTAATAAAAATGGCTTTCCTCCACAATTAATATAGTAATTTGAAATCACTAAATCTACCTGCTCAATATCCTTTTCATAATCAAAAAAATACATATTATAGGCTTTTCCAAAGAACTGAATAATCTTGTGTTTTAACCACAAACGATATGAGTGGTGCACATCACTTAGTAAAAGAATCTTAATTTCTTTTGTTTCTGGAACTAACAAGTCATAGTAATCCAAAATGAAATAGTAATTTAGTACTAGTTGTTCCCAATTCTCAAAAATCTGTTTTGTTTCTTTTGATGCTTTCTCCTCTAAATAGGATCTTAATTCTAAAATAGTTTGATAAATTTCATTGTTTGAACGATGAATATCTTTGCTAAATAAACGATTAAAAAAAATATCTGTATTTCCATAAAATTGCCGTGCCCGTTCATGAAATGCAACAAAATTAAAAATCAGTTCTGGATCATTCAAATCAAGTTCATAATCAAAAAGTAATTTGACTCCTGCAGCAAAATAGCAAACCGATTGAAAACTTACACTATTATTCATTTCGTGAATCATCGCATGTTCATTTTCATATTTTGGATTGCCGTCAATAATTCCATAAGAATAAATAATTTGATAAAGATAAAGTAATTCCTCATAAGGCAATTCCCGATAATCAGATAGTGAGAGTTGTTTACAGCTTTGATTCCATTTTTCTAATAAAGAAAAATATTGATCCATTGTAATAACTTCTTCCCATTCTTTATCTACTTCTGCAGGAAAACCACTAATATGCCTCCATCGAATGATTGCCAACCAAAACTCAAATATTTTACGTTGAGTTGGATTGAATGTAATTTTGTATATTTCCTCAAAACAATCTAGTTGTTTGGAAATGCTTGATTTTTCAATTTCGAAAGGCCAGCAATTATTTACATAACTCTGCCAATAAAAATAGTAATAAAAAGAGCGAATAGCTGACTCAGGAGCGATAAGTTTCAATGCATAGGGTTGAAACTTTATCTTAAATCGTTGAAAAAATGGTATAAGTAGCTTTCCATATCGATAAACAGTAGATATACTTGTAAACTGACATCTTGCAAAATCTTCTAGTCTGTGTTGAGGATAAATAAACATATGATTAATCAATCGAAAATTATACGATTTTTTATAATAGTGAAGATATACGTTATATATTGGAAAGTTTTCTGTTTTTTTTAATAGAATTGATTGATTATTATCATAAAATAAAGTAATTTCCCCTTTGAAATTTTTGAATACTTTTTCAAATTCTTGTAAATACAATTTAATACTTTTCTTAGATACTTGAAATTGTTTTGCTAATTCATCCAGTTTCCACCATTTCTTTCTCTCTAATAAAGTATATATCAACTGTATTTTTGTTTTATCTGATTTTGTCAGAAAAGTCTCCATTTTTTCCTCCATTCTTTATTTCAATTATCAATTTACCTAAAAAAACTAAAATAAAAAATTTTATCTCACCTAACTGGAGCCTTATATCCAAAATGATATCAGATAATCATCTGTTCTTTTTAACTGAAGAATGTATCTATTCGTAGAAAGATATTTCTCTAGTACAAAGATATCTAATAAATCTTCATCATAGAAATCTTATCTGGCTACTTTATATTGCTTCTTTCTTTTGCGATAGCACAGCTAAAACCATACATAAACAAATGTACTTATCATTAGCCTTAAGAAAACTATTATCCTTAGTAACGGCATTCAGAATCTGTGAGATAACTTAAAAATCTGTATTATATTCTAATAAAAAATATATTAAGTATCTCTATTATGAACCAATATTTCAACAGAATGTACTTTCTCTATAATCAATCAAAATTCCCCTATGATCAATAATCTCAGTCAAACCTATTCCATCACTTTTTGTGTAATAAATTATCGTAGTTTGATACATGATGTAAAACCTATTCATATATTTTACTAATTCATGAATAGCAATGAATTTATTGTTGACTGTTCACATTTAACCGGCCATATTCAAATCTTCTACTGACTTAATCTACATATCTATTTTTCCATAATGCATAATAAATATACTTTTAATATGTGATTAAACCTTATGCAGCAAACAATTCATCTCTTCCAAGATTGTTTTATTTACCTTACCGCTTTCTTTGTACTCCAGTAAAAATTGATCTAATAATAGACTCATTTCATATAACTATTACCCACTGTCATGGCTCTCACACTAATAACAATATTTGTTTTTTTTCAATTCAAAAGAAAATTTTTAAAGTTATTTTTTCTTTTAAACTATTTAGTAATTTAGGGTAACGTTCTAAGAAACTATAAAGGGTGAACGAAATGATACAAGAAAAACACAAAAGACTGGAACTTAAAAGCAGGAATTTCCGAATTTTAAACGACAAATAGTCAGATGTTAAAGAGAGCAAATTTCTCACTACACAACAGTGTCATCAAATTTTATGGTGATAGATCACTGCCATCGCTCCAGAATCAGGTTGAGATCTTTTAATACTAAACAAAGACAACATAAAATTATCAATCATCATATAGAAGTTAGGCAATAAACTCGCTTAATAAAAGAAAGAATATTGAGTCATACTAGGAGGTTTTTATTGTATAAGAGAAGAGTCTGAAACAGAAAAATCTAGTAAAAAAAGAAACCTTCCATTTATTGTTTTCTAGTTAAAAACGATAAATAGAAGGTTCCTTTTTATGATTAAATATAATAATAAATACTACATAACTGAAAGACACTGTTGGTGAATGCTATGCCATTATATGGTAAATTATTTAACCGATCACTAGAATAAATGTAATAGCTAGTACATTCCATTGGTTTAAATCAAGCTACTATTTATATGAAAGTCAATATTATAGTTTAAAAATTTGTTTGATATACTCAAGTTTAAAATTTTACAGAAATATTCAGCTGAGGACTATAGTAACTTAATGTTTAAATATGTCTTAACAAAAGCTATAGCTATCCATTGATTCACATATTTTTATTGCTTAATTATCCGGTGCTGACAGTAGAGTCCAATCAATACTTGCTTCATATACTTGATTGGTTTTTCCTTCACCACCAGGTAATTTTAGAGAAACCTCGCTAGGGTCCCAAACATTCGTTGATGTACCTTTTCCATAACCATTATCTGAACTAAAAATCGTCTTTCCTTCTCCTAATCCAATAGTAGCACTTTGACTATTTAGCCCTTTAATTGCAACATCTCCCAAAGAACTGTATACCTTACCTTTAGGGATTATCAATTCTGCTCCTCTTAATGCTCCTGATTCACTTTTGAAAGTTTCATTTAAACTTACTACAACCTTCCATCCCTCTGATTTATTCCTTTCATCAGAAATTTGGATCCATTGCTTAATTTTTTTTCCCTTTTGTCCGTATTTTTCAAGAGCATGAACTGTTCTACTTCCATAGGAAAATGGTATACTACCAAAATCAAAAGTGGATGGAACATAATCTATTCTTAGTAATCCCTGTTGGCCTGTGCCATTATTTTCGGTATCCTCTGCTTTCCCCCCGGGCTCTTCTGGATTAACTGGAGGTGTTGGACCGTAATCACCAATAGTTAATTCTATTTTTTTTAAAATATCCTCTGGTTGTTTTGTCAAATCTTTAGATAAGAACAATTCAACTACATAGTTTCCTGTCTCTTGTTTTATTTGATCAAAGTTACGGATTTCAACATATTTTCCTCCATCATGATATTTAAAATCTGATAGATACCACGCTTTTAATTTACTTTCACTTAAAATAAATTTTCTAAATTCTTCTCTAGACATAGATTTTACAGTGCTTAATTTAGCGCCAATATCAGTTGCACAGATTTCTCCAGCTGTAGCATGAACAACCAGTTCACTCTCAATTGGTTGACTCTTATTCCCATTATCATCTTCTAATACAATATAAACTTCATATACCCCTTCTTGTTTTAACATTGTCTTCAAATCATTAGTATTAGTATCACTCCACAAATAGTTTATCTTCTTATTGTTAGGATTGGTGTCATATTCATCTATGATAAACTTTGATAGTTCTGGAGCTATAGTATCTTTTAACGATGTTTCCACCTTCTGTCCATTACCTGAAGGAGGAGTTAAATCTATAACATGTGTCGAGTATTCAGCATATTTTCCTTCATTAAATGCAAAAGCAGAAATTTCGTCTCCTGCTATAAAGCTACGTGTAGGTGAAAGTGTATATTTAAAATGTCCTTTATCATCTGCTTTTACTGTAAAATTATCAGATATTGTTTTGGGGATATCTTCCCCGCGGACAGGACTTAGAATTTTATTGTCCTTTTCAGTAAATGACCCACCTGATAAACGAACATACGCATTCGGAATTGTTTCTCCTATTACAGTATAAGAATTCTCTTTTTTCGGATTATCACAAAGCGTATTAGTGATTTTTATATTAAAATCTGGTATACGTTCGAAAGTGATTCGTTGTGCTTTGGTCGAATTAAAGTGTTGCTTAAAATCATTAAGCGTTTCTTCATCTACTGATTGTGCTTTGATATTACCGACAGTTGTATGTGAATATGGAATTGTCATTCCAAATATTGGTGTCCAACTATGATTTGGTGATTCAGTCACATTCCCTTTATTCCATTGATATACACGTTGAACATCTATTTTCCATTCTCCTGAAGGCATCTGAATCAATGGCGAAGGACTAGTAGGATCCGTTAATTCTAAATCAATTTTCTTAGCATCTGAAAACTGGAACTTTGAGCCTACTCCCATGTAGATCAAACCATCATTGGGATCTGTCATATCACTCGTTATCTTAAAAGTAGCATTCTTTCCTACTTTAAATGTTCCTGCCCCAGTATTTCTAATCGCTGAACCGCTTGTAGGAGTAGTTCCTTTGACATCTAAATAAAAACTACCTCCATCATCTATAAGAAACTGGCTATTACCTTCCATATAAATTGGACTTCCAAGCCAACCATCGCCAACTTTGTCTTCCTGAATCTCAATATCTAGTACAGCATTCTTTTGTACAGATATCTTACTATTATTTTTCATAGAGATGGCACATGGACGATCTGCACGACCTGGCCCATTAATAATTTTCATATGACTATTTTCTCCTAGTATTAATG
>NZ_LGSS01000038.1 GCF_001190785.1 Gottschalkia purinilytica
GATTAGTAGTGTTATTTACATTAGATACAAATTGCTTTCTTGCGTTTTCTTCTTCTTTTAAAGCGTCTATATATGCTTTCTGTAGTCTATCTAATTCTTTTATTTCTTCATCTACCTGACTTTTCCTAGCATCTTTCTGTTTTCTGGTAGATTTTATTTTATTCTCTAACTCTTTCTTCATGTTGTCATTGGCATGTTCTTTTTGGTTTTCTAATGCTTCAATTTGTGCATTAAACACTTTCTCTTCTTCTTCCCAAGCCCTTTTGAATGATTCTTGTCTATACTTGAATTTCTCTTCTGTTTTGCTTATAGCCTTAGGAATATCATCTCCATATCTTTTTACGATTAATTTTGCTGAATCTGCTGAAATTACATCTATTTCTTTAAGTGCTTCTATAAAAGAATCCATGTTTTTGAAGTTAAGAGTACCATTAAATCCTTTAAGACCTTTGAAATTAAAATTACCTATACCTTTAGCATATCCAGGTATTCCAAATCCTTTTAAAAGTTTTTCTGTCTCTCGATTTGGAATTACTTTAGTTCCACGAGGTAAATTTACAAGTTCAGCTCCTCTATTTCCAGATATAGCAAAACTACCATTTGGAAGTACTATTCCTTCTCTTCCTTCTTCACTAACAACTGCTAGTCCACCGGGATGAGAGTTTGTTCCTCTAGCATATTGTGGCATTCTACCAGATGTAGGTTGAATAGTTTCAATCTCTAATTTTTTCTTTTCAGGTTTCCAACTATTCCACCAATTTTTTATTTTATCCCACCAGGTTAATATTTTACCCGTATCGGTGTTTACTGTATTTGTTAAATCTCCATATGCTTGTTCTAATTTTTTAATCCCTTCATTTTTCGTTTGTTCAGCTTTTTTCTTAACTTCTCTATATTGTCGATTAGCCTCCTCTATGATTTTATTAGCTGTTTGCTCTGCTTTAGGTCCTAACTGTTGTTTCATTTCCTCAGCCATGCGGACTCTATTATCTCGTTCTTCTTTAGCCTTTTTAACAGTTTCCTCTTTTTGCTTATTTATTTTCTTAACAGCGTCAGACATCATTTCAGCATTTATACGCTCTTTACTATTTTTCAAGTTATTTAATATAACTTCTTGCTCTACCTTATTTTTAGATAGTAACTTAATAGCTTCACTCTCATATCCTCTTTGTAATTTTAAAAGTTCATTATATTGCGATTGAGTTAATCCTTCTTTCTGAGTTTTTGCTTTATTTAGTATCTCTTTTATCTTATCTTCTTTTTCTTGAGTCTTCTTAATTTGTTGATCATAATGTTGAGTATACATATTTATTATGTTCTTCTGCTCTTCTGCTGTTATGCTTTTCATTCCATTAAATGTTTCTGTTAATTTCTGTAATGTTCGATCTTTGTTTTCCTCATATTTTTGAACAATTCGATCTTTCATTTCTCCAAATTTATTAGTAAGTCCTGTAACTTCCTTATCTGTCAGTTGTCTTTGTTGTGAATACATTGTTGTTAAAGTATTACCTGTTTGTTGAGACAATTCCATAAATGCACCAACTTGCTTCTTTGTTTCTTCTGAAATTGTGTGAGTAACTGTTTTACTAATCTCCGCAACCTCACCATTAGCAAGTTTAACTCTTTCTGTTGTAAGTTCAGTTTGACTAGCAAACAAGTCTAGAGCTGGAATGGCTTCTTGTGTTAACCCTTTATGTACCATATATCCTGCTCCTGCTACTGCTCCTATAGCTAGTGCTGCTGGTGCTGCCGCTACAACTGCTCCACCTAGTGCAGTTCCTAAACCTGCTAATCCTCCTACGCCTGCTGTTCCACTTGCAACCGTTGCAGCAGTTCCTAAACCTTTTGCTACCCCCGCTGTTTTACCTATCCAACCGGCAAAACTTGCTATAGTGGATATTCCTCCACCTATTCCAGATATCAGTTTTCCTACTCCAAAAGTTACAGGTCCAATAGCAGCCGTTAACATTCCGAACTTAACTATGTTTTCCTGTGTTTTAGGACTTAGCGAATTGAATTTGTCTGTAAGCCTTTGTAAAAAATCAACTAAACTGGCTATTGAAGGTTTTAGGGAATCATAGATTTTCAATCCCAGCTCTTCAAGTGCTGATTTCAATGCAGTTATAGAACCTTTGTTATTGCTTTGCATTGTTGTTGCAACATCCATTAAAGCACCATCAAATTTAGAGATATCGCCTTTCAATTGATCGTAAGTATCATCTAATCCATTCAAGAGAGCGTTTAAATCTTTTACGTGTTCCTTTCCTCCAATCATAGACAGATACATATTTTTTTGCTTTTCTGTCATTCCTTGCATTTTGCCTTTTAGCTCGAATAGCACCTTCTCAAGTCCTTTAAATTTCCCTTTCGAGTCAAAAGCTGTAAATTTAAGCTCATCTAGTGCTTTTTTTGCTCTACCAGCTGGTGCAGTAAGATTCAAAAGAACTGCATTTAGTGCCTTTCCAGACTCTGAACCTTTTACCCCTGCGTTCGCAAGGAATCCAAGGGCTAGTGCACTATCTTCGAGGGGTACCTTTAATCCTCTCAGTGTTCCTCCGACCGACAGATAAGCTTCTGCCATCTGGTCTATATCTGTGTTAGAACTTCGTGCCGTTTGAGCCACGATGTCAAGGTATTTTGGAAGATCTTTAGTGGTTATTCCTAGCGCAGACATAGAATCTGTAACTAGGGAGCTTGCTCTTGCTAAATCTATATTTCCGGCTTCACTCAATCTTAAGACAGGCATTAACGCTTCCATGGATGTTTTACTATCCCATCCGGCTAAAGCCATATAGCCGAGTGCATCTGCTGCATCTTTTGCCGACTTTGAAGTGCTAGCTCCTGCATCCCGTGCAGCCTTTTCTAGCTGTTTCATTTCGCTTGCTGTTGCACCAGAGAATGCTTGTACTTGACTCATACTAGCTTCGAAATCCATACCAATTTTAGAAGCTGCAATCCCTATCCCTGCAAGCGGTGCTGTCAATTTCATTGACAAAGACTTTCCAACGCCTTCAATTTTGCCACCTACATCTTTAAATTTCTTCCCGATGGGTTCCAACTTTTTTGATAACTGAGTCCATTTGTTTTCTTGTACTGTAAGTTCTTTGCTTACATTTTTAAGTTGACCTTCTAAATCTTTTAATTTAGCTTCTGCATTATTGGTCTTAGTTTCCCAATTTTCCATAGTTCGAACATTACTTCTTAACTTCTCTTCATTATCGGTATATTCTTGGGATAGCTCTTCATATTTAGATTTTAACTTCTTTGTTTCTTCTGCGTTTTCTCCTAATGTATTCTTACTCTCTTCGTATGCTTTTTTAGCTTGATCTACTTTTTCCTTAAGCTTTACTTGAGATTCTGTGTTTTTATCGAGAGTATCCTTAGATTCTTTTAGTTTGTTTTTATACTTATCAACTATATCTCTTTGTACGTCTATAGACTTTGAGAGCATTTCTTGCTTAGCTTTAAGACCCTCTAATCCTTTTCCGTGTTCTCCTAATCCTGCTGTAGCATTTTTAAACTCACTTTGAATAACCCTCATTGACCTTTGGAGGTTCTGAACACCTTGATTGAATGAGCTATTTTCCATTGCTACCCTTACAACTAAACTTCCTACATCACTCAATTCTTCACCTCCGATCTATAAAAAGTCCAGTTCATCTATATAAGCCACTTTTTCTGTTTCTTTGTTTCTACTTTTCTTAATCCTGTAAGCTAATACATCAAAGTAATAAAATATATCCATCTCGTCTATTTCCTTCATGCTCTGACCCTGTTCCATTAAATCGCTATATATAGGTAATAAAAAATCACCCTTGGAGCAATCTTCCTCGGGTGATACTAGTTTTTTGAATCAACTGGCATATCCTCTAGTTTTTCATCTAGTTTTCCAACAACTTTGTTCATATCTTTTATTACCTTGTCTACAAGTTCACTAGCAGGAAATCCATCGTAAAGCTCATCAAAGGTAAATTGATTTCCATATAACTCAACTAAATATTTAACTATGTTATCTATCTCTTTTTCGTATAACTCTCCTTTAGATACCTCTTTAGATAACTCTAATGTTTTTCTAAGCATTCTAGCACTTATAAAGTCTTGATTGAAAGTCTTGTCCTTTTTATCTATTCTTAATGTAATTTCTAACATGTTAATCCTCCTTAAATTCTATAATTTTATAAATAAAAAACAGGGGTATTATTCCCCTGTTTGCGGTGTTTCAGATTCTATTTTTCCTGTCAATGTTTCAATCGTAAACCATTTATCTGCACCTGTAAATTCTGGATTATCGTCATCAGCTAACAATCGGTACTCTTCGTCATGCATTCTCGGCATAAATGTAAGCTTTATCTTCTTAGTTTGGAAGTCCACTTTATCCTCTTTAGTTTTATGTTCGTCTTCTACAGGTTCAGCTTTTCCTTTAGTAAGCCAAATATATCTATAACCGCCTTCGTGCTTCTCTGATTTAAAACCTAGTGCCAATTCTATTGGGGCAGCGTTAGCTTTTTCTCTTAATACTCCATTAACTATTTTGTTACCTGTCCATTCTGCTCTTACCTCCAATGGTAAGTCTTGCATTTCTATTTCAACATCTATTTCTCCTAATGCAGTTGAAGTTGCTCCAAGCATATCATCATAATATATCTTCTCAGTTGATGCTTTGGGACTTATTTTAGCAGTTATAGCTCCTGCTATCCTTTTTATATTTGTATCATATTCAAGTGTGTCACTATCATCTTTTTTTAACGGTACATAATGTATATCTTTCAATCCTATTAAAGCCATATTTTATTCCTCCTCATTTTTCACATAATAAAAGGGACTTCCAATGGAAACCCCTTGATTGTTTTTATTTATTTGTAGTAAACAAACCTAATTACTTTATGATATATCTTTGTATCTGGTTCATAATCTTCATGTTCTGTCTTTCTTCTAAATCCTGCTTGCTTCATTAACTCCTTAACTTGTTTAATGGTATTTGTATAATCATTTCCACTAGTATTTGACCATATATCTACTTGGATATAGTAACCTTCTGTTTGCTCTTCATCATCCGCATACGTTTCAGCTTGCTGTAAGTAAGTGAAGTAAGTTATATATGTTTTTTCTC
>NZ_LGSS01000039.1 GCF_001190785.1 Gottschalkia purinilytica
TCATATTGAAGTATCCATCTACTAACTTTTCATATTGCTCCCAAGCAAAATCATCCTCTAGTATTTTTAGTAGCTTTGAATATCCTCTTTCTGAAACTATATATACATTATTTGCTTGATTAAAAGACTGTCTTGTAATTCCTAATTTTTTACCTAATGGCTCATACCCATTAGCTTTAATATCTAGAATATCAATGTTATCTTTAAATTTTTCTCTATTTTCATTTATCCTTCTATTTATTTCTCCCCATGGTTGTCCATGTATTTCAGCTATTTCCTTTACTAACATGCTTCTCTTACCTTCTCCAAATCCACCCTCTATATGATGAAATTTCATGCCTTCTATTTCTTTTAAACCTTTTAAGATTAAGTTGTTCATATGTATTCCTCCTTAAAATATTCTTTTTATTTCATACTCTAATTCTTCAGACTCAATAGACTCTTGTTCTTTTCTGTTCATCCATTCATTAAGTGAGTGTTTTCTAAAAAGTTTTCTATTTCCTAAATCTATACAAGGTATTTCCTTTCTTTTAACTAGTTCTAATATTAACCAATAACTTATATCTAAATATTCAGCTGCTTCCTTAGCTGTCATTGTTGTTCTCATGCGATTAATCCTCCTTTAATAATTCACTTATATCTACTTTTAACGCTTCAGATATTGATACTAAATCAATATCATTTATCCGCCTTTGTCCTTTCTCTATTTTTGAAATTTGAGATTGATTCAAATGGTTTACTTTTCTTGCAAGTTCATATTGACTAATTCCACTTCTGACCCTTATTTTTCTTATTCTTTCCCCTGTATTCATTCCCTCACCCTTTCTAATCAAAATAAAAAACCTACCAATAAATGCACTATTTAATACCTTTAATAGGTATATGTGCATTATGGTAGGCTCTGACTCTAGCTCTGGCTCTCTAATCAACTTACCCTGTAAGTTGACGGCTCTGGCTTTGGTTCTGGCTCGTATTTTTAATTTCGATTTCTTGACTACATTTTTTACATTTAATATAAACACCTTCTATTACTTTATTAGGGTTTATCATAAGTAACTTATAATTACATATTGGACATTTATACCATGCCCTTTCCTTCATGAGCTCCATCTCCTTTTTGCCCTATGCATAATCTTCCTCCTTATTTTCGATAATAATATGTATATTTAAAAATCAACTTGTGTCAAACATGCTTGTCCCCCTAACTTCCTTATATTTGTTGAAACGATTTATTTTTAATTTTGGTTTAAATGTTTTTTATTTCCTCAACTTGATTACATTATAGAATCTTTTTAATTATATATCAAGCCCATAAAATTCGTTTTAGGAATTATTTATTACAATTACACAAAATTACCTTGATTTTCCTTCTAGTATCTTGAATTTATTCTTTTTTTGAATTATTATATAAATATAATATTCTATTTCGTAATCATTACAATATTGAAAGGAGGTATTGTTATTGGAAGTTGGTAAAAGGATAAGGGACTTAAGACGAGTATTAGACATGACAACTTATGAGTTAGCACAAAAAACTGGCTTTTCACAATCAACTATAAGTAAGATTGAGACTGGTAAAAGAAAAATCGACATTGATACTTTAGAGACAATAGCTAAAGCATTAAAAGTAAGTCCAAGTAAATTATTAGAAGAAGAGAGCGTAAAAAAAGAAGATAAATTTGAAACACCAGGGGATGCTATGAAATTTATATTAGAACAAAATGTGATTATGAATTTTGGTGACTTTGATATAGATAAAATGAGCGACAAACAAGTGATTGAATTTGCAAACGAACTTTTGAGACAATTAGAGCTAATTTCACATAAATACAAAAAGTAAAAGTTCGGAGGGAATGGGATGAATTGGATAGACAACTATGTAGAAGGATTAATAGAATTGTATAACACCAGAGATGTTTATGACCTTTATGATTGTTTGGAAATAGATATAGTAAAATTAGACAAAAACAATATTCTCCTTCTAGATAGCGAGGCTTTTTATAATAGAAATTATTTAGGAATTGAAACGGTTTTTATAAGAAATAATTTAAGTACCAGATATGAAAGATTCATACTAGCACATGAATTGGGTCACGCTGTCATACATACATATATGCCATATGCATCATTTAATAGAAAGTTAATAAATAAAGGTAAAATCGAAAAACAAGCCAACTATTTTGCTTTAAAACTTCTAAATATAAATTTAAAAGATGAGTGCTATAGAAATCTTACGATTAATCAAATATCAAGTATGTTAGAACTTCCTATAAAGGTCATAAATGATTTTAAAATATAGACGTATAATAAAAGACAATTAAAAAATACTAGAAAATAAGCTGCTATAAACTGTAGCAGCTTTATATAAAACAAAAGTAAGAACATATGTTTGAAAGGAGGTGTTTCGCTAACTATTCATTGTTATAAAAAGTTAAAAGAAAGGAGAAGGAAATTGGCTGGATCAATAGAAAAACGTGGAGAAAATTCATATCGCCTAATAGTATCTGGCGGTTATGGACTAGGTGGCAAAAGGAAAAAGTATACCAAAACAGTAAAATGTAAAAATAAAACAGAAGCAAAAAAAGAATTAGCTAAATTTATCACAGAAATAGAAAGTAATAGTTATGTAGAACCTTCAAAATTAACTCTTGAATCTTTTTCAAAACGATGGATTAATGATTATGCAAAACCTAAACTAGCTCCAAAAACAATATATGAATATGAAAGACTCTTAGAATTAAGAATAATTCCAGCATTAGGTCATTTACCGCTATCCAGAGTTAAACCAATGCACATAATAGACTTTTACAACCTCTTGCAAGAAAATAGCGTTAGAAAAGATGGAAAAAAAGGAAGACTTTCTAATAACACAATTTCACACTATCATAGATTATTAAAAAATATCTTTGGAACTGCGGTAAAGTGGCAACTTATTCCTATTAACCCACTTGAAAATGTAGATCCTCCTAAGATAAAAAAGAGAGAAGCAAATTATTACAACGAAGAAGAAGTTAAACAATTAATAGAAGCATTACAAGATGAAGAGTTAAAATATAGATGTGCAATAATGATTACTTTAGCTTCTGGATTACGACTAGGTGAACTCATGGGACTGAAATGGGAATGTGTAGATTTTAAAAATAATACTATAGAAATAGTTAGAGCAAATCAATATCTAGTAAATAAAGGAACTTTCACAAAAGATACTAAAAACGAAAGCTCTAATAGAATTATTGCATTACCTCAGTCTGTAATGGATATTATCAAGGAATATAAGAAAGAACAAAACGAAAATAGATTGAAATGCGGAGAAATGTGGAATGACACAGATTTTATGTTTACTCAGTGGAATGGGCTGCCCATGCATCCATCGACGCCTTCTGGATGGTTTGGTAAGTTTCTAAGAAGAAAAGGACTTAAAAAGATAACTTTCCATCAACTTAGGCATACTTCTGCTACAATTTTAATAAATGCAGGACTTAATATAAAAGCCTTATCTGCAAGATTAGGACATAGCAATACATCTACAACACTTAATATATATAGCCATGCTCTTAAATCTGCCGATAAGACTGCCGCCGAAAAAATGCAAAATATTATGTTTAATGAAGACTCTAATACAAGTGAAATACGTTAATTTTTAATTTGTCCCCAATTTGTCCCCAATTCATATTATGTAAACATCTTTTCTGAAATTTCATAAGTCTCAAATCTGTAAATTTCAATATTTAAACTGGCACGCCCTGAGGGATTCGAACCCCCGACAAACTGATTCGAAGTCAGCCACTCTATCCAACTGAGCTAAGGGCGCCCATACTTTTTTCCAAAAAATAAAAATGGAGCGGAAGACGAGATTCGAACTCGCGACCCTCGCCTTGGCAAGGCGATGCTCTACCACTGAGCCACTTCCGCACACATAGTTTTTTAAATTCAATTGTAAATATTTTTAATACTTAATTTGGTGCGGGAAAGAGGACTTGAACCCCCACGCCGTATGGCACTAGATCCTAAGTCTAGCGCGTCTGCCAATTCCGCCACTCCCGCAAGTTGGTGACCCATCTGCGACTCGAACGCAGGACACCCTGATTAAAAGTCAGGTGCT
>NZ_LGSS01000040.1 GCF_001190785.1 Gottschalkia purinilytica
ACATTATATAGCCCCTTCTTGGTTTTGTGCTTCTTCTATTGCTTTTATTAACTCTTCTTTTTTCATACTAGAGTAACCTGTTATTCCTAAATCTCTAGCCATAGTCTTTAATTCATCTACAGTTAATTCATTCAAAGAAGATTCAACTTTTTTAGTCTCCACTTCTCCCCCGTTTTCAGAAGGAGCAGGATTAGGGAGTAGTAGTTTTCACCTCTGCTAATCTAAATGCAGATTTTAGTTTTAATTGGAAGTCTAACCATGCAGTTAATACAAATAAATAGTCTCCTGTTTTAACGTCTTTATCTGTATCATATATGAAGTCACCATCATAATTTAAATGTGCATAGTTAAAGTCACCAACTATAGGTGATGTTGCACTATCACAGAATACAACTGGCTTTCCTATTATTTGTTCTGGTTGCGCTTTGTAAAGGTCCATACTTCCATTCGCTAACTCTTTGATCATTGTTATATAGTCAGAGTATTTCATTACAACCTTTGCATTTTCTCTAAAGTCCTCATGTAAGTCTGCTATTGCTCCAGTTATAGCTTCAAATAAAGTATTTCCTTGTACTTTTTTAATCTTATTTTCTGTAGAATAGAAACTCATATGCTCTTCTTTAACTTTTGGTGTCCCTGCTAACATTACTTTCTTTTCTTTAGCTGCTAAACCACTTTGTAGTGCATTGTCTACATAAGAGACTAAGTCAGTATCAGTTCCATGTATCACGGTATCTGATATAGCAACAAATACTTTAGACTTAAATCTGCCAAAAGTAATTTTATCCCCTGTTAATTCTAGTTCTTTAGCTGTTTCATCATCTCCTATAAAGTCATCATCATCTAATTTGTAAGCTATTTTAGGAAGTTCTAGTCCTGTTATATTAGTAGTTGAAACAACATCTCTAAGTTGATTTTTAGCAAGTGGTTCATATACTAATGTCTTTGCCATATTAGTTGGAAGTATCTTTTCTCCCCCACCAGTTGTAGTTCCTATAGCTCCTAATGAAGCTCTAGTTTCTGGAGATAATTCTTTCCCTGTTATTGCACTTCTTATTAGTTCCGCCTTTGCACTTATCATTCTTTGTTCTGGCGTTTCGTTATTTTCTTTAAATTCAATTTCTTGTGCTTTAGCTTGTGCCTTGGCATTTCTTTTGTCTAGCTCGGATTTTATAGCATCTCTACAAGTTTCTAAATTCTTTATATCACTTTCTAATCTAGTCACTTCTTCTGCTTTATTATTTGTCGCCATTTCTATAACTTCAGCACTTTTCTTTTCTATTTCTGCATTGAAGTCATTTAGCTCATTTCTTAATTGAAATGTGCTTTTTTTACCCTCTCCGAATAGCTGTAAATTCATTCTAATTAAACCTTGTTTCCTTTTCATATTACATGTCTCCTTTATTTGTGTATTTTGAATATTTGTTTATAATTTCTTGTTTTCTCTTTTCCCAGTTCTTATCTACAGGTTGATCGCCTTTTACACTTCTCACTTCTGCATTTGTTTGTGGATAGGCTGGTATAGGCGTTATAGTTATTTCTCTTAAATCAAGCTCTTGAAGTATTCTAAAGTCCCCATCTTCTGTAAACTTCCATTCATTTTTCTTAACATAAGCACCAAATGAACATTGATTTACTATTCCCTCGGCCATCAGTTGAGATAAATCTCTAGATAGTTGAGTATCTGGGAGATTAATTTCAAATTTAAGTCCCACATCATCCTCTTGAAGTGTCATATTTACATCTTTTCTTGCTAATACATTACTCCAATCATGATTGTATAAAGCTAATATAGAATTATTTTCTAATGCTTCTTCAAAAGCACCTGGTACTATTTGCTCTTGAAATTCATCCCCCCATCTATCCCTTATGGTTGTATATTGATTAAATACTGCTGCATATCCACCAATGGTAGCACCTTTTCCACTTGAATTATCTCTAACTTGAAGGTTTCTTATTTGAAATGTCCTCTGTTCCATTTCCTGTTTGTTTTCCTTCTCCATTTCCTTCACCCCCTTTCGATTGTTTTTTTATCCTTTCATGATTTTCTAATGTATCTAAGAAAGTATAGTTTAAAGACACTAACGGTCTGTCTCCTAAAGGGCCTATGTCTTCCATATCTTCTAATTCATATATTTTATTAGGCGTCATCCCTGCAATGGGAGTCATTTTATTGTAGTAATCAGCCCTTGTTTTCATATCCCCTCTAACTAATGCATTAATATTAAATTTAAAGTACATGCCATCCTTACGTTCTTTAGGCGATAGTAATTTATAATTAAGTTCTTGCTCTATCATTATTGCATCCGGAGATATACAACTTTGTACAAAGTGGATATTCTGATGTTCTATACTTCCATATTTAGCTCCATCCATTTCAGAAAGCATAAATAAAGGTACCCCGCTTGTCATGGATACCTGTTGTATTGTTATTTTATTGTTTTCAAGTAGTTTAAGGTCTTGTACATCAAATCTAATTTGTTGATAGTCAACACCATTCTCTAATACAAGTACACTATTCCAACCCTTTGAATACATTTCTTTCAGTTCATTTTTATATAATTCCCTTGCTTCTTTTTTTAAGTTTGTAGCTAGTTTTATTACTCCACTTACTTTTAGGGAGTTCTCAGCCTGCGATTTTGCAGTCTCTTGTGTTGTCTTATTAAGATTTAATTGATTTGATAGTGCTTCTATAAAACTTATACCTTCATATCCACTTGAATAGATCGATGGAAAATGAAGAATATCCATATGATGTATTGCAATTATCCCTTTTTTAGTGCTTACTTTATAGTAAAGCTCGTTATTATCATCTTCATTCTCAAAGGGCTTTACTGATTTAGGATCTAGTAATTTAAGTTGTATTATTTCTCCGTCTATATCTCTTTCTATAAAAGCATAAGCGTTTCCGTATATCTCTTTCATAGCTTCTATTGTTCTCCAAAATATAAAAGCCGAACGGTTTATCTCGGGTCTAGCCCCAACCAATTCGGCTCTATAATCATCTACTTGTATTCTTTTTCCATCCTTTTTCCTATGAAGCTTTATAGGCATCTGTCCTATTGCATTGGATTTTCTATTTATTGCCCCATATATAGCTGCATGATTTTGTAATGCTGTATCTTTGCTTACCCCACTAGTAAAACTAGGAAACCAACTAGTAAGGCTACTCCTAGAAGGTTTGTTATTTTTTCTAAATATATTGTTTATTACCTCTCTTGCTCTTGTAACTAATCCCACTTACTCACCTCCTTTAGAAACTCCATACATCTACAAGTTCTCCATAGCTTTCTAGTTCTGTTCTAGCTCTAACATGTGCATTTATAATACTTGCTATAGGGTCTATTTTCTCAGCCGATTTACTTTTATCTAACATAATATTTTGATTTGCATCCTGTTTAACTACTGAATTCCCAACAGCCCATGTGAGCAAATCATTATTATTATGTTTAAGATTTCCGGAATAAACTTCTTCTCTAAAGTTATTACAAGGCTCACTCAAAGTCTTTATGCCTTGTCTAATCTCTATCATTGTATACCCTTCTAAAGACATGTCTTGTGCGAATTGTGTAGCGTTCCATGGATCATAACATACTTCCTTAACTGTTATTCCGTATTTCTCTTCTTTTTCTTTAATGTATTTTTTGATATAACTATAATCTATTACTGATCCCGGTGTTACGGTTAGCCAACCTTTCTCAACCCAATAACTCCAAGGAAGTTTACCTTCTCTTAGTTTCTGATTATACGTTTCTTCTGGAATAAAGCTATGGGATAAAATTTTGTACTGATTATCTACTTTAAATTCAAATCCTACAGAAGTTAAGTCCAATTTAGTTGATAAGTCCATTCCAACTATACATTCTTCACCTTCTAAGTTTTCAAAATTATATTCCTCTCCTGCTTCTCTCCATTTAGACATATCCATATAGCCACCATCTCTCATATCCACCCATCTATTCATGTTTTTAGTAAGAAAGTTTCTCATTTTTTCAGGATAGTCTAAAGC
>NZ_LGSS01000041.1 GCF_001190785.1 Gottschalkia purinilytica
TCTTTGGTCTAGTTCTGTCCTGCTAAATATTCAGCTACTGCGATTTGATATTCATTTGGAACTATTTGTTTTTCATCTCCCTCAGCTTCTTCTAAGTTCCACTTTCCAGCTTTAACAAGTATCCCGTAACATACTACTAAATATTTTTTAATCATAATTAATTACCTCCTAATTTTTGCTCTAATTCTTGAATTTTATTTTCAAGTTGAATTATGGCTTCTGCCATAGCAACTTTTTCCTCGTCAACTTCTACTTCTTCTATGATCTCGGGTTCATAATTGTGCTGTGACCCTAACATTTCATCTTTTATATTTTCAAATTCTTCACAGGTTATATTTTCAATGTCAGTTATATCTATTTTTTCATCTAAACTAAATATACATTGAGTTAGCTGTTTATTTATATGATAATTAGAAACTTTAAGAATGTCTAATGGATATAACAAGTTACCTAAATCATCAAATGTTACATTGTATTTATAGTAAAACATAATATATCAACTCCCTTTAAACTATTATATTGTAGAAGAAATAACTTTCATCTTTACTTACATATCCATATAGTTCATTTGTATGATGGTCATAAAATATTCTCCCAAACACTGGTAAATGCCTTAGGTCTATTATTTGTTTTAGAGAGCTATTAATTTTATTGTATATATATAAGTTTCTTATTATATCATCATAACAATAAAAATAATTATTTGTAATTGCGATTCTCCATCCACCATAATCTCTATCTAACTGATATGTTTTAGTAGGATAGAATTTATCATCGTCACCATAATAATCTGGTATATCGAATTCAGCCAAAATAGATTTGTTATTTTTTCTGCCCTTAATCCATAAAGTATTTTGTTTATTATTATCAAATCCTATAACATCAACATAACCGTAATCTACGTCACTTGTTCTCATATGACAATAAAAGCGACGTAATTTAATTTTACTGATTAGATTAATAGGAGTTATTATCGCACCTGGTCCATTCGAGTAATTTCCTGTGTCATAAGCAAGACATGAAGTAAAGCTTGAAGGTCCTCGTATACAAAGGCTCCGTTCATAACTTCCAGGAGTAATAGATTGGGTCATATTCGTCACACTTCCACCGCCATTACCTTCATCAGCTCTAACATCACCATAATAGTAATAAGTTACACTCTCTGGCTTATGAGTTCTAACGTGAAGTAATTTGTCATTATGAATAGTGAAATCTTGTCTTTCATCAGAATATAGATTTAAACTCTTAAACCACACAATCTTTTTAACGTCTCCTGGAAGTCCTTGCCTTTTAAAAGCACTAGCATGAAGTCCATCTAATAAATCTGCATCTAGACCACTGCCAGTTCCATCAACTGTTTTCACTTTATTCAATACGTCCTGTGCTGTATAAGCTGTTTTATCTAGTTTACCATCTAGTTTTTTGTTTACATCTTTTATATTTGTTTGTATATCATCCTGTAAAAATGTACTTACAATGCCACAGAGTTCCGGATTTGCTCTAGTATCTGTTATATCTGTAGCACTTATTTTTACAGTACCTTTATTTATTTTTATATCTGCAATTCCAAGCTCATATATATCTGTATCACGTTGTAATGTTGGCACTGCAGGACTACTAGCAAATGAACCTTTTTTTACATATGCTTTTATTTCTCTCTTAAGAAAATCTAATCTTAAAACTACTCTATCTATTCTGTTTAAAACACTATCCGCAGGATCTATATTCAATATTAAATCTTCTGTGTTATGATAGAAGTATCCATTTATATACGCTTTACCTTTTTTTAGAGTTACTGTCATATTGTTATTTGATATTATTTGTAGGCTATTTGCAGGATTATAGAATACTCCGTTTGACATTATACTTTGGAAGAAATCTGCAAAATCCTCTGCTTTATATACTCTATCCCAGGCACCATTATCTAGGCGTACTGCATTAAAAAAACTGCTTTTTTCCACTTAATCACTTCCTTTTAATTTTGTCTAATATGGTAGGAATCTTATTTCCAAACGTAACATCAATATTAAATCCATTTGTATCATAAACTTCCTTAATTTCTGTTATTTGTGCATCTACTTTTACGTCAAGCTTCCTATCAAAGACAGTAACATAATCACCTAAGTCGTAATCTTTTTCATAATAAAAAGAGTTATAAGGAATTATTGTAGCTTCAAACGTTTTTATTTCCTCTAACTCTTTAAGTTTTTGTTTTGCTAATGTAACTAGTTCTGTTACATCTTCCGCATTAGAGATATCTGTGTATTCTTCTATTCTTCTTATACCTTTAGACTCCCCTACTTTCTGTATTAGCTTTTCTTCTTCCTCTCCTTTTCCTCCTGCATACATTACATTTGCTCTATCAAACATAGATTCAACATAGTT
>NZ_LGSS01000042.1 GCF_001190785.1 Gottschalkia purinilytica
CCTACTATTTCTCCGTTTGGAAGAACATCCATTCTATTTGCAGCTGGTACTTTTGGAAGTCCTGGCATTCTCATAATATCTCCTGTTAATGCTACTATGAATCCTGCTCCTGCTGCTAATTCTAATCCTCTGATTGTTATATCAAATCCTGTTGGTGCTCCTAATAATGTTGGATCATCTGAGAATGAATATTGTGTTTTAGCCATACAGATTGGTAGTTTGTCTAATCCTAATGCTTCTAATTCTTTTATTTGTTTTTCACATGCTTTTGTGAAGTTTACTGATCCTGCTCTGTATAGTTCTGTTGCTATTTTTGTTATTTTTTCTTTGATTGATAATTCTACATCATATAGTGGTTTGAAGTCAGATTTTTTGTTTTCACATACTTCTACTACTTTCTTAGCTAATTCTACTCCACCTTCTCCACCTTTTGCCCATACGTCAGAGATTGCTACTTCTGCTCCTAGTGCTTTTACTTTTTCAAACACTAAGTCTAACTCTGCTTGTGTATCTGTTGGGAATGCATTGATTGCTACTACTGATGGTACTCCGAATTTTGCTACGTTTGCTATATGTCTTTCTAAGTTTGCTAATCCTTTTTCTAATGCTTCTAAGTTTTCTTCTCCTAAGTCTGCTTTTGCTACTCCACCATGCATTTTTAATGCTCTTACTGTTGCTACGATTACTGCTGCATCTGGTTTGATTCCTGCATATCTACATTTGATGTCGAAGAATTTCTCCGCTCCTAAGTCTGCTCCGAATCCACCTTCTGTTACTGCATAGTCTCCTATTTTTAATGCTAACTTAGTTGCTAATACACTATTACATCCATGTGCTATATTTGCAAATGGTCCTCCATGGATGAATGCTGGTGTATTTTCTAATGTTTGTACTAGGTTTGGTTTTATTGCATCTTTTAATAGTAATGTTAATGCTCCTTGTGCATTTAAGTCTTTTGCTGTTACTGGTTGACCTTCTACATTATATGCTACTACCATTTTTCCTAGTCTTTCTTTTAAGTCTTCTAGGTCGTTTGCTAAACAAAGTATTGCCATTATTTCTGATGCAACTGTTATGTCAAATCCATCTTGTCTTGGCACTCCTTGTGCTTTTCCACCTAATCCTACTACTATGTTTCTTAGTGAACGGTCATTCATGTCCACTACTCTTTTCCATACGATTCTTCTTGTATCTATTTTTAACTCATTTCCATGATGTAGATGATTGTCTATTAACGCTGCTAATAAGCTGTGTGCTGATGTTATTGCATGGAAGTCTCCTGTAAAGTGTAAGTTGATATCTTCCATTGGCACTACTTGCGCATGTCCACCACCAGCTGCTCCACCTTTTACTCCGAAGCTTGGTCCTAATGATGGCTCTCTTAAAGCTGTTATTGTTTTCTTTCCAATTTTGTTTAAGCCCATGCTTAATCCGATATTTGTTGTTGTTTTTCCTTCTCCTGCTGGAGTTGGACTTATAGCTGTAACTAATACTAATTTTCCGTCTTCTTTGTCTTTTAATTGGTCAAGTAAATCTAATGAAACTTTAGCTTTATACTTACCGTATAACTCTAAATCATCTTCTTTTATACCTAATTTACTTGCAACTTCTGTTATAGGTTGCATCTTAGCTTCTTGAGCTATTTGAATATCTGTTTTCATTAGTCTTTGTCCTCCCTTTGACTTTGGCCAATTATTAAGCCTATGCCTAATTATTTATATATTATTAGTCCATTAAGTGAGTTTCTAAGATTTGGTCTCTTCTGAATTCTTCTAATCCTAAGAAATACTCTAATGAGTTTATGATGTATTCTAATTTGATTGGTCCTACTATTTCTGAACCTGTTACAGCAACTCCGTATCTAGCAGCTTCTCTTTTAACAAATTCAAAAGGTCTGTAAATTGGAGTATTTACACAGTCGAACATGTTCATTGAAACTACTACTCCTTCTCTTTCTGGGAACTTAATTCCAACTGCTCTTATTGTTGAGAATCCACCACTTGGTCCTCTTAATCCTTTAGCTATTTTCTTAGCTATATCTACATTTTCTGTTGCTAAGAATATATTGTAAGCTGTTAATCCTTCTGCTTCAGCACTTACTATTGTAGCTCCTGATTTTTCACTTAATAATCCATCTTTACTTAAGTCTGGTTTTCTTGAATCATATTCTTCTTTTCTTGATGAATCATCTTTGATTTCTTTTAATAAGTCTCTTAATCCTTCATATTGTCCTTTTCTTATGAAAGCTAGAGCTTTTCTTTCTTCACTTCTTGCATTTTCAGCAGC
>NZ_LGSS01000043.1 GCF_001190785.1 Gottschalkia purinilytica
TAAGTTCAATGAATCTAATTTTTGTTTCTAAACTATACTTTGTCATACAAAAAGTGCACCTCCAAAAGTCATATTTTATGTCTAACTTTTAGGGTGCACTTCATTTTCAGCCTCTTTTATATTTAAAAGTTATATTAATCCCAATATCAAATAATATAATTAATTTATTTTTTAGCTTATTTTATACACCATCTGGAAGAGTATCCACTGTGTCGTCTTCTTTTAATACTACATTTAGTATAAGAGCAACTACAGTACCAGTACTAACACCTGATGAGAAGATCATACTTAGTGCTTCTGGTAATTTTGCAACAAACTCAGGTCTTACAGCAACTCCAAGTCCTAATCCAACTGAAACTGCTATTATAAGAATATTACGATTGTTTAAGTTTATTCTACCTAATGTTTTAATTCCTGATGCAGCAACAACACCAAACATAACTAATCCTGCTCCACCTAGCACAGGGTCTGGCATTATAGATATTAATGCACCAAATTTAGGGAACAATCCAAGTAAAGCTAGTATTATACCAGACACAATAACAACAAATCTACTAGCAACTTTAGTTAAAGGAATTAAACCAACGTTTTGACTAAATGATGTATTAGGTCCAGCTCCAAAGAATCCAGCAATCATACTTCCGACACCGTCAGCTAGAACACCATCAGCAATTTCTTTATTTGTTAAAGGTCTTTCTGCAACTTCACCTGTAGCTATTAATACTCCAACAGTTCCTATAGTAGCTGCTAAGTACGCTGGAAGGAAAGGAAGAACAGCTTTAGGTGTAAAGTCTATACCGAATCTAAATATTTGTGGTAAAGAGAACCATTTTGCATCTATAACAGGTTGGAAATCAAGCATACCTAAAGGATAGCATATAATGTAACCTGCAACTATACCTATTAAAACAGAAGCACTTCCTAATATACCTTTACCATATCTATTTAAGAAAATAATAATTAATAACACAATAATTGCAACTACTATGTTTTGTAGACTACCATAACCTGGTTTTCCAGCTCCACCAGCTGCCCAATCTATAGAAACAGGAATTAAGCTAACTCCTATAAGAGTAACAACAGTACCAGTAACAACTGGAGGGAAGAATTTCATTAAAGGTTTTAAGAATCTACTTAATATAATTTCTACAAAAGAACCCATTATAGTTGCTCCGAACATTCCTGGCAGACCTAGACCCATACCTGCTGAAGTTCCTACTGCTAACATAGGTCCAACGAATGTAATATCAGTACCCATTACACATGGAACCTTTGCTCCTACAGGTCCAATACCTCTAGCTTGAATAAAAGTAGTAATACCTGATACAAATATAGTAGCACTTACTAAGAATGCTATATCTCCAACAGGAAGACCCAATGCTTGGCCTATAACTAATGGAACAGCAACTATTCCTCCAAATGAGGCAATAAGATGTTGAAATCCTAGTATAATAGATAAACCTAGTGGTGGTTTATCATCCATATTATACAATAAGCCGGATCTTCTTGAGCTAACGTTTTCACTCATATTAAATGACCTCCTACTTTAAATTTTTAATTAAAAGATTCGACAAACGTTATCCTAAAGAATAATAAAAAATAAGTCAATAGGAAAAACGTTTGCAAAAGTTACCTACAAACCAATATCAAAACATAAGATAAATATACATTAAACCGATATAAAAAGTCAACACTAATAGCTAAAAATATGTCAACTTAACTAGAATTATATCAAAAATAGTAACAAATACTTTAATATTCTGTGTTAATTAGAAGCGTAAAGTTTTTTAAAAAAATATTTAATAATTTTTTTAGTTTGTATATTACTATTTTATTTAACTCTATTTAATATAATTTATGACGAATATGTGATGTTTATCACCAAATTAATTTTTATAATAGTTTTATCCATATGAAAAATATAATAAGATATTTAAATAAAAAGAAAATAAAAAGAGAATTCTTATAAAAAAGAATTCTCTTTTTAAAATTTTAAGTTAACACTCTATTTGCAAAGATATAAATATTTAAATAAAGCAATATGCTAGATTAACTTATATTATGTTGGATCGACTTCATTTTCCTCACTATCATCTTTTAATAATATATTTAATAATAAAGCTACTATAGTACCAGCACTAATTCCAGATGAGAATAATTTTTGTAATATACCTGGTAAATTTGCTACGTATTCAGGTCTTACAGTTATTCCAA
>NZ_LGSS01000044.1 GCF_001190785.1 Gottschalkia purinilytica
TTAAAGAAAATACAAAGATTAGAAACAGCTATAGAATACGAACACAACGACTTTAACAAAGCTCAATTGCAGAAAGAACTAGATAAAGTAATAAAAGAGAGAGAAGAAAGACTAAGAAAACAAAAAGTAGAAGATAAAAAAGCACAGCTTCAAGAAAAAATATCACAAGAGAAAGAAGAACTAGCAGAGAAGAAAAAACATTTAGAAGAACAGAAAAGATTAGAAATAGAGAACATAAAAGAAATTTACGAAAGACAGAAAGAGAACTATCAAAAGCAACTAGAAATGGTAAGAGAGATTAAGCAGGAACAATTAGAAGAATCTAAGTTATATGCAGAGGCAGAAAGAATGTTAATGCAAAATAGCCAAGAGGAAATATTAGAATTACTACATGGTTATGGTGAAAGCTACAAGGTAGCAGGGCATACGTTAGGAGAAAGGCTATTAGATGGAATTAAACCTAAAATATCTGAGATACAATCTTTAATCGATGATTTAAACGCTAAAATAAACGCTGCTAGGGATAGAGCTTTAAATGCAACATCTAACAATAATATAAATTACAATACAAACGATAACAGAAAGGTTTATAATCAACACGTTACTGTAAATAGTCCTCGATCATTAAATCATTCAGAAACTCAGAGACAGACAGAATATACACTAAGACGTATGGGTTTAGCAACATAGAGGTGATATTATGCAAAAAGTATATATAGAAAATAGTAGAGGTCGGGTTGAGTTTTATAAATCCCGACCTTTTATATTACAGAGTATTAGTGGATTAAGCAATCCAAATACACGTAACATAACTACGCAAGCACCCGGACAGGATGGGGTTTCTAGACATGGAAGTAACTTTGAAGCAAGAACATTACTGTTAGAGGTAGGTGTAATTGGAGAAGATAAGCAAGATATGTATAGACTTAGAAACAAGCTATATAGTGTTTTAAACGGTAGATTAAATAGTAAGCTTGTATATGAAAATAGCTATAAATCATATTCTATCGATTGTAGTATTGAAAATATTACCGAAGGTGAAAAATTAAGAAATATTCAACAAATAATTCTACAATTATATTGTCCAGACCCATTTTGGAGTGATATTGATGAGATTAAAGAAGAAGTTGCTATGTGGCTAGGCAACTTTCATTTTCCTTTAATAATCCCCAAAGGTGAAGGTATTATAATGGGCTCTAGAGTTAGCAATCTTATAGTTAATGTACTAAACAAGGGGGATGTACCCTGCGGTATGACTATAGAATTTGTATGCACAAAAACGGTCAAGAACATATCTTTATTTAATGTTTATACTAGAGAGTATATAAAAGTAAAAGGTTCATTTAAAGCAGGAGACTTAATTAGAATTACAACTCAGTTTGGAAATAAAAGAGTTGAACTAATTAGAAATGGTGTTTCAAGTAATATATTTCATTATCTAGACATTGACAGCGTGTTTTTACAATTAGATTTAGGAGACAATGTATTTAGGTATGATGCCGATTCGGGAATAGATAATTTGGAAGTGAGCATTTACTATAAGCCTAAATATCTGGGGGTTTAAAAATGATTACTATATACGATGACAAACTAAATTGGCTATCTATGATAGAAGATTATGAGAGTTTAATATTTACAAGACGTTTTTATAAATATGGTGAGTTTGAATTAGAGATAAATATAAATAAAAACAATACTGATAAACTAGAGAAATTTAATATTATCGTACTCAATAATAATTTCAAAAAAGCTGGAATAATACTACACAAAGAAATAGGATTAGATCAAGATGGAGAAGCTTCCGAGACACTGTTTATAAAAGGATTAACCTTAGATGGGCTAACAACATTTAGAAGAATAGTTCCAGAAACAAATAGTGGATATGTAAGCTTACAGGGAAATCAAGAAGCAATAATGAAAGGATTTGTAAACAATTGCTTTGTTAATCCCACAGACGTTGAAAGAAAAATAAATCTTATAAATACACCTAATCAAAACAGAGGAAAGACGGATAAATGGAGGGGTAGTTTTGAAAAGCTATCTGATAAACTAGAAGAAATAGGAACTTATAGC
>NZ_LGSS01000045.1 GCF_001190785.1 Gottschalkia purinilytica
CATAGCTACAAGCTTTTTGGAACCACCTGCATAGCAGGTGGTTTTCTACATACAAATAAAAAACATCACTTCATTTTAAAGTGATGTCTTTTATATTATCAATTAAGTTTATTTTTAACTTTACTATAACAAATGGTACTATTTCTACCCGAATTTTTTGATCTATAAAGGCATTTATCAGCCCTTTCAATAATCATACTAGTTTCATCAATTTCACTTACATATGTTATTCCTGTACTTATACTTATATTTATATGTGGCTTTAACTCATTGTATCTAAATTTTTTATTAATAATTGAATTTCTAAAACTTTCCATTATAGAATATGCTGCTTCCTCATCTTTATTAAAAAACAATATTATAAATTCATCCCCACCAAACCTAAATATTAGATCTTTATCTTCTAAATGCTCTTTAAGCTCGGATATTAATTCTTTTAATATAAAATCCCCCACTAAATGACCATAATTATCATTGATTTCCTTAAATTTATCTATATCTACAAACGCTACAGATAATTTAATTCCATCAGTTTTTATATTATTTTGATATTCCTTTATCTTTTTTTCAAAATATGTTTTATTATAAGCTCCTGTAAAAGTATCTCTGTTTATACGAGCTTTGTAATTATCATTTCTTTCTAAAGCTCTTTCTACTCTTGCTATAACTTCTTCAAGATTAAAAGGCTTTGTAATATAATCATCTACTCCTTTACTTAAAGCTTCTATTTTATCTTGTATAACTTGTTTAGCTGTTAAAAATATAACTGGTACATGCATGTTTTTTCTTTTTAGAAGCTCTAGAATTTTAAACCCATCTAATTCAGGTAATACAATATCTGAAATAATTAAGTCTATATCTAATTCTGTAATAATTTTAATTGCATCATAAGACTTAGACGTTGTAATAATACTATGCCCCCTCATTTCAAATGCATCTTTTATTATATTCAAAGTCAAAACATCATCATCTAAAATTAATATTTTTTTCCTTTTATTCTCTTCTGTCTTTTCATTATCTATATAATAATTGCTATCGGAAATTAATATGTTTTCTTCTTTTATAAGTTCCATTCTCAAACTTCTTAATTCTTCCTTTACTATTCCAATACCTTTAATTATATTTGAAAATACTTTATGAGAATCATCTGTTATATTTTTAGTTGTATTTAAATATTCTTCATACATCCCCCCTACTTGTGAAAGTCTTTCAAACTCAAACATAGATCCTATTTTTTTAATAGCGTAGAAAAAATTTTTTAAGTCCTCATGATTTTTATTATCAAGAGTTATTCTGTAATTTAAAAGTATGTCTAACATGTCTTGTGTTTCTAGATTATACTTTTCAATAAATGAAATTTTACTTTTGTAAAGCAACCTAGCAAACTTAGATTTGTTCTCCATAAAATCCCCCAATAAAATTTCTCATTTTTATCAAGAAAATTTTAGACGATGATGTTTGACATGTTTTCCATAAAAGTAATTTTTTGTATTTTTATGACGTATTAGCCACATCATTAATAATATAAAGATATAACATTATATGTCTATACTTTAATTAAATAGACTATTAGCTATCTTTATATTTTATTTAAGGAATTTTATTTTTTTGTAATTTGTTGTTAGTTCTCATAAATTTAAGCTATATTTGTATACTATGAAGAAAAAAAATTTATGATTATAAATTAATCATATAGTATTTTAAATACAAAATATAAAATAATATGAAATTATTTTGCCCCCACAATTATATAATAACATATTATAATAAACGCTTGATTAATTATTATACTAAATTTTAATTTATAAGTCTACACTTATACATCTATCTCATATTTATATTTTGATTGTAACTTAATAAAAAACAAAAGCGAGAAAAATCCTACTTAAGGATAATTCTCGCAACTTTTTAATAGAAAATAATAATTACAGTAACTTTAATTTATCAAAAAATAAAATAACCCAGCAACGTCCTACTCTCCCAAGGCGCTTCCGCCTAAGTACCATCAGCGCTG
>NZ_LGSS01000046.1 GCF_001190785.1 Gottschalkia purinilytica
CTAAAGTTGAGTTTTATTTATTTCAGTTATTCTAGGAATTAACTGGCTTTTCACTGTTCAATTTTCAAAGTTCAAACTCGCTTAATAAGTTTATCATTTTTGTCGTTCTTTGTCAAGAACTTTTTTATTTTTCATTTTTCTCTGTCTCTTGCGACAACTTCTTTACTATATCATATTTTCCATGCACTTGTCAATACTTTTTTTGATTTTTTATTTTTTATTGCCTCAGATTATTTTCTCTCTTAAAGGCAACTTATCAAATATAACATATAAACTTAAATGGTGTCAACAGTTTTATTTTATTACTAATATAAAGTAAGTGTAAAAATGCTAAACATTTGCTACTATCTAACTTAATTATATAATCATCTTTTATATATCATTATATTAATATGTCATATTAATATGACATATTAATATTTCTAATTCTAAAAAAAGTTACATTTGAAGATATAAGTTTAGATATAATTATATTTATGAATAATTTATTTAAGGAATTAGCCATAGAACTTTTTGAGAAAAATAGTAATAAAATTATACAGCTATAGGATCAAAAATAGGTTATTAATTAGTACCTTTTCTACAGTAAAAAAATAAAGTTATCAAAATTCCAACAAAAATAATGTGAAATATAAAGCCAACAGATATAATAAAATAGTTGAAAATAAACATAAAATGATAGTTGTGATAGTAATATAAAACTAATATTACTAAAAATAATCCTATAAATAATCTTTTATAGTTAAATTATATAACAATATAGCACACTAATAAAGTTTAGTGTGCTATATGACTTATATACTATATAACTATTCTATAACCTCTAATATTTCCTCTATATTTTGTCTCGTTTTAGGTCTACTAGGATCTGCCTTTCTATATCCAAACGCAACCATAACAGATATTCCAAATTTATTCTTATCTATTACGCCTTCTCTGTGTAAAAGGTCCTCTGTCTTTTCTCTATCAAATCCTTCAACAGGACAAGAATCAATTCCTATTTGCGCCGCAGCTGTCATAACATTACCTAATAAAATATAGGTTTGTTTACATGCCCAATCAAATAATGTTCTTTCACTTTCTAATAATTTAAATCCACTTTCCTGAAAGTTTTTAAAAACATTTATTCTTGTTTCTAACATTTCTTCTGGTACTTTTTGTATCTCTTTCATAAAGTTATGTATATATTCTGAATCATATCTCATGTCATCCTTTCTAGCAAGAATTACTATAAAGTCACTAGAAGTAGGAAGTTGTTTCTGCGCTCCCCATGTAGTATCTAATAATTTAGTCTTAAGATCATCATTCTTAATATTTATTAGTCTCCATGGTTCAAATCCAAAAGAACTAGGAGATAATCTTGCTGTTTCTAATATAAAATTCATATCATCCTTTGATATCTTTTTAGTTTCGTCAAATTCTTTACATGCATGACGAAAATTAAAAGCATCTAATATTTCTTTTTTCTTAGTTTCTTTATCCATAAACTCACCTCTTTATATTTTATATCACAAATTAATATACCCATAATTATAATTTTTAAATACATCAAAGATATAATTAGAATTCTTAAGGCATTTGGTTGATTATTTTAATAACTTCTAACTTGTAAATACAAATTTATATTATAATCTCACTACAACAAAAAACCACCATTTAACAGATAATAAATGATAGTTTTTTCTATTCATATAGTTTATTTTATGTAAATTATCAAAAAATAAAATAACCCAGCAACGTCCTACTCTCCCAAGGCGTTTCCGCCTAAGTACCATCAGCGCTGGAGGGCTTAACTTCTGTGTTCGGTATGGGT
>NZ_LGSS01000047.1 GCF_001190785.1 Gottschalkia purinilytica
CTAAAGTTGAGTTTTATTTATTTCAGTTATTCTAGGAATTAACTGGCTTTTCACTGTTCAATTTTCAAAGTTCAAACTCGCTTAATAAGTTTATCATTTTTGTCGTTCTTTGTCAAGAACTTTTTTATTTTTCATTTTTCTCTGTCGTATTGTGACGACTTATTTACTATATCACATCTAAATACTCTTGTCAACTGTTTTTTATATGTTTTTTTATTTTCTTTTCATCATCTATGAATTAGCCTCTTTCCTTTGTTTCAAGGGGCTTCCGACAGCGACTTTTATAATATATCACATATATTTTTCATTTGCAATACTTTTTTTATATTTTAAATTTTTTATTTATTTGTATGCTTGACTCATATTCTTTCATACAATTCATGCTACTAAATCATCCATTTTTTATGCGTAATTCTCTTTTAGATTAATAAAGTTATTTTTGAGTCTGATACGAAAGTTATTGTTACCATGTTTTTTTTAATTATTCATTTTTTCTTTATAAATTAAAATAATTTATTCTATATACTTATCTTCTATATATAATATACTGAAAGTTCTATAACAAAATAAATTAGTTTATTGTATCTATAAGCTTCTAACTTATCTAAAGTAATTAATTTATAGTTATAATCAATGAACTAGCTTATTCAATAAATTATATAGTTACTTAGTTTATAAACGAATATATTAAGTTAACTTTCTATTCTTCTAAATTTATCTATTCATAAGAATAAATCCCCATCACTTACATTGATAGTTTGCTTTTATATAAAACATAAAATTAGGGATCTAATATAGACCCCGATTAAAATTAACTTTTTTTATTATTTTCTAAGTCATGACTATCCGTCGATGAATTAAACTTTATTTATTATCAAGTAACTTTTTTCTATGCAATAAAAATGGAAGACTGATCTTTATCAATCTTCCAAACTCTAACGATTTATTTGGCGCACCCACAGGGGCTCGAACCCCGAACCTTCTGATTCGTAGTCAGACACTCTATCCAATTGAGCTATAGGTGCAAAATATGGAGGCGGCACCCAGATTTGAACTGGGGAATAAAGGTTTTGCAGACCTCTGCCTTACCGCTTGGCTATGCCGCCATATTTTTATCTATATATTTTATTATTGGCTGGGGCGGCAGGACTCGAACCTACGAATGCCAGAGTCAAAGTCTGGTGCCTTACCGACTTGGCGATACCCCATCGTTTGGCGCGCCTGGGAGGATTCGAACCCCCGGCACACGGATTAGAAGTCCGTTGCTCTATCCTACTGAGCTACAGGCGCATATTCATTTACTGGAGCGGGTGAAGGGAATCGAACCCTCGCAACTGGCTTGGAAGGCCAGGGCTCTACCACTGAGCTACACCCGCATAATTGGAGCGGAAGACGAGATTCGAACTCGCGACCCTCGCCTTGGCAAGGCGATGCTCTACCACTGAGCCACTTCCGCATGATTATTTTGGTGGAGGAGACTGGATTCGAACCAGTGAAAGCAAAGCTAACGGATTTACAGTCCGTCCCCTTTGGCCAACTCGGGAACTCCTCCTTAATATATTTTATGGAGCTGGTGAGAGGACTCGAACCCCCAACCTACTGATTACAAGTCAGTTGCTCTACCAATTGAGCCACACCAGCATATATGGCGACCTGGAAGGGACTCGAACCCTCGACCTCCAGCGTGACAGGCTGGCATTCTAACCAACTGAACTACCAGGCCATATATTTTTTATATTTCATTATGGTGGGCGCGACAGGGCTCGAACCTGTGACCCCCTGCTTGTAAGGCA
>NZ_LGSS01000048.1 GCF_001190785.1 Gottschalkia purinilytica
ACGGTACGCTTAACCTATCCTTCTGTGTCACTCCATTTCTCAAACGCTTATAGGTAGTACAGGAATATCAACCTGTTGTCCATCGCCTACGACTTTCGTCCTCGGCTTAGGCCCCGACTAACCCTGAGTGGACGAGCCTTCCTCAGGAAACCTTAGGCTTTCGACGGGTGGGATTCTCACCCACCTCTCGCTACTTATGCCAACATTCTCTCTTCTGTACAGTCCACCGCTCCTTTCGGTACGACTTCTGCCCATACAGAATGCTCCTCTACCGATATTTCTATCCCATAGCTTCGGTGACAGATTTTAGCCCCGGTAATCTTCGGCGCAAGACCACTCGACCAGTGAGCTATTACGCACTCTTTCAATGAATGGCTGCTTCTAAGCCAACATCCTGGTTGTCTGTGTAGTCTTACATCCTTTCCCACTTAATCTGTACTTTGGGACCTTAGCTGATGATCTGGGCTGTTTCCCTTTCGACTATGAAACTTATCTCACATAGTCTGACTCCCAAGAATCATGAATGTGGTATTCGGAGTTTGATAAGCCTCGGTAACGCCTTGCGCCCCTTAGCTATTCAGTGCTCTACCCCCACTTCACTTTCTTGAGGCTAGCCCTAAAGCTATTTCGAGGAGAACCAGCTATATCCGGGTTCGATTGGAATTTCACCCCTATCCACAGGTCATCCGATAGCTTTTAAACGCTAAACGGTTCGGGCCTCCACGAAATTTTACTTCCGTTTCACCCTGCCCATGGATAGATCACCCGGTTTCGGGTCTACGACATACAACTAATTCGCCCTATTAAGACTCGGTTTCCCTTCGGCTCCACACCTTAAGTGCTTAACCTTGCTGCATATCGTAACTCGTTGGCCCGTTCTACAAAAAGTACGCGGTCGTTCTTTAATGAACTTCCACTGCTTGTAAACATAGGGTTTCAGGTTCTTTTTCACTCCCCTCCCGGGGTTCTTTTCACCTTTCCCTCACGGTACTTCTTCTCTATCGGTCACCAGGTAGTATTTAGCCTTGGGGGGTGGTCCCCCCTGCTTCCCACAAGGTTTCACGTGTCTCGTGGTACTCTGGATCATAGCTTGGAGTCTTCTTGTTTCGTCTACTGGACTGTCACCATCTATGGTGGAGCTTTCCAACTCTCTTCGACTACAATAGCCTCTCCTTTTATGCTATGTCCACAACCCCTGTAAAATTACTTTTACAGGTTTGGGCTCTTTCCCTTTCGCTCGCCGCTACTTAGGAAATCGATGTTTCTTTCTCTTCCTCAGGGTACTTAGATGTTTCAGTTCCCCTGGTTTACCTTCACTTACCTATGTATTCAGTAAGTGATACCTAAGGTTTACCTTAGGTGGGTTTCCCCATTCGGATATCTACGGATCAATGTCTACTTGCGACTCCCCGTAGCGTTTCGGCGCTTATCCCGTCCTTCTTCGGCTCCTGGTGCCAAGGCATTCACCCTATGCTCTTAATAACTTGACCAGTTGAAATTGTAGTAGCTATTTCTAGCTTACTACGTAGTATTTATTTTCGCTGTGTAGTTTTCAAGGTACAAACGTGGTGGAGATGAGGAGATTCGAACTCCTGACCCCCTGCTTGCAAGGCAGGTGCTCTCCCAACTGAGCTACACCCCCATGTTCACCACTTGAGAGCTTAAACTCTCAAAATTAAACAGTGAAAAGCAATTCTCCTTAGAAAGGAGGTGATCCAGCCGCACCTTCCGATACG
>NZ_LGSS01000049.1 GCF_001190785.1 Gottschalkia purinilytica
ACATCTTAAATTTTTAAATCTTATCATATTTATCTTCTCCTTTCTAGAATGGAATATCATCATCATCTACTGGATGAAAACCATTTGTATTAAAATCATTATTTTTCTCTTTATCTCCCCAATCAAGAAACTTAACTCTGTCCGCCACAACTTCTGTAATATATCTCTTTGACCCATCTGTAGCCTCATAGCTTCTTGACTGTATTCTTCCTTGTATAGCTACTAATCTTCCTTTTCCTAAGTAATTAGCACAATGCTCTCCTTGCTTTCCCCATACTACTATGTTTATAAAATCAGCAGTAGGTTGTCCCTTACTTTCCATTTCTTGCTTTTTCTCTCTAGACAATTCTTTGTCAATTGCTATAGAAAAAGTTGATACTGCTGTACCTCCATTAGGCAAATATCTAAGTTCTGGATCACGTGTTAATCTACCTATTAAAGTTACATTATTCATTTCTATCCCTCCCTTTTATATCAATTCCACTTTAGCGATAAACTCTACTAAATCGCATAAATAATTTTCCTGATTATCCGAAGTAAATATTATTTCACCTTTGTCATTTAGTTTTATATATCCTTCATAAACCCTATTATTCCAAAACGTTATTCTTATTTTAGTTGAATCCTTCAATTTCTTTATTGTATCTTCTAGTTTTAGTGAATGTATTTCTATATTATTTAGTAGACATTCTTTACAATCATTACACATTTTCAATAACCTCCATCACACCTTTTAAAACTTTCACAAATTCTCTATTTATTCTCCATTTGCATTTCCACCAGCTCCATAATGCAATAATTAGCAATATCTTTTAATGTGTCCTCTCTACTCTCATCAACCTTTGTTGTCATGTTCTTATCTATAGTCTTTAAACGCTCTATTTTCTCCATTAGATGTATCAAAACCACATTAGGGTATTCTTCTCTAACTTTAGTAAAGCTGTCCCCATAATCAGCATTCTTTGCCCTGTACATATGATTCAAACTTTTACATATTCCCTCATGTAATCTTATTTTGTCGTTGTCTACATAAGTATAGTTATTATCTACATACACGTTATCAGCTTCCTCTGAGTCTTCTACAAACTCGATCATATTATCCCTCCTTAAAACGCTTTATTATGTTTATATGGCCTGTTCTTGTTCTTCTGCATTTTCCTTATCCTCATTGTGGTCCCTAAGTAATTTTGTAAACGCTCTATACATCTATTTATTTGTTCCTTTTGATAATCAATTATTTCTTGTGCATCTTCAAAATCTATTGTTTCTTCATGTGCTAGAGAAGAAGCAACCTCTATATGATTAGCGTTCTCTAAGATAGCTTTAGCAAAATCTGTTATATACCTAACTTCCGTTTTATTTGGAGATAACTTGTTGTCTATTTCTCTGTTTCTTTCAGATATTTCATCTATAGCTTCAATCCAACCTTTCATTGCAATTGCCCCTTTCCCATCTAATCATTTTCTAGCTCTAACTCGTATTTATCTATAAACATTTTTCGGACTTTTATATACTCAATCCAATCGTTATTTGTTGCTGGCCTTATATTTTCTAAGTCGTTAACTTGTATATAGCTAATAAACTCACAATTTTCACTAAGCATATATTTTAAGAAAGACTTATAATCAT
>NZ_LGSS01000050.1 GCF_001190785.1 Gottschalkia purinilytica
ACATCTTAAATTTTTAAATCTTATCATATTTATCTTCTCCTTTCTAGAATGGAATGTCATCGTCATCTACTGGATGGAAACCATCTGTATTAAAATCATTATTTTTCTCTTTATCTCCCCAATCAAGAAACTTAACTCTTTCTGCAACAACTTCTGTAACATATCTTTTCGACCCATCTGTAGCCTCATAGCTTCTTGACTGTATCCTTCCTTGTATAGCTACTAATCTTCCTTTTCCTAAGTAATTAGCACAATGTTCCCCTTGCTTTCCCCATACTACTATATTTATAAAGTCAGCGGTAGGTTGTCCCTTGCTTTCTAATTCTTGTTTCTTATCTTTAGATAACTCTTTATCTACCGCTACAGAAAAGTTTGATACTGCTAGTCCACCATTTGGTAAATATTTAAGTTCTGGATCACGTGTTAATCTACCTATTAAAGTTACGTTATTCATTCCCATTCCTCCATAAACTTTTTAGTTCTCGGTTTAAAACTAATTTTTAAGCATAACCATTTCCTTGATGAACTAAATACCACTTTTTAGTTGTTTTACAATACTCGTATTCTTCATCATGCAACGGTGTCAAATTTACTATTCCAGCAAATTTACATTTATCAAGTTTGTCTCCAAATCTTTTTTCTAATTCCTCTATTGTAAAATATTCATCTTCCATTGTTACCTCATATCGAAAGTTATCTATTGTTACTATTACCTTGTGTGTACATCCTCCAAAGAATCCATCTTTTTTATCTAGTTCTTTTTTAGGAACTCTTCCACAAAAACCACAACCTCCGAAACTAGGATTTTTTATAGGATCTCTTCTCATTTATCTCTGCCTCCCTTAATTTTTTATAACACTAACCACATCTTCTAAAACTTCCTCAACCTCTCTATTGCCATCTATAACATAATCTGTTTTTACAAGTTTGAATACTTCTTTATCTTTATTTATTCTTTCTAGTGCTTCTACCTCATCAAAATGATTGAATATATTTCCTCCTGCTCTTTCAATAAGCCTTGTTACTCTTTTGTTCATGTCGCAGTGTAGAAATATAGTTACTATCTCAGCATCCTTAACGTTTTTTCGTACCTGTTTAGCTCCGTCAGGACAAACTACATAGATACTAGTCCCTTTATTTTTATACTGTTCTTTAGTAGCCCAATATGCATGATCGTATAGTTCTTTTTCGGCTATGGAATTTTCCTTGTCCCTACAAAACCAACTATCATCACTCATGAATATATGTCCCCACTCATTTTCTTCTCTCGGCTCTCTAGTCGTATACGAATGTATTATGTTATATCCTAATGTCTCTAGTTCTTTTGCTATAGTTGTTTTGCCCGATCCCGATGGTCCAACTAAGCAGATTATTTTATCCATTTAATCACCCTTTCCCATCTAATTATTTTCTAACTTTAAGTTGTGTTTTTCTATAAACATTTTTCTGACTTTTAAATACTCAATCCAATCATCTTTTGTTGCAGGTCTTATATTTTCTAAGTCGTTAACTTGTATATAACTAATAAACTCACAATTTTCACTAAGCATATATTTTAAGAAAGACTTATAATCAT
>NZ_LGSS01000051.1 GCF_001190785.1 Gottschalkia purinilytica
TGATCTGACCCCAAAAAGTTAGACATAATAAATTAAGCTACTAGTAAGGATTGTTTTCGATATTCAATCGGAGACAGTCCTTTTAGTTTGCTTTTTATTCTATATTCATTGTACCATTTAATATATTTTTCTAATTCTTCTTTAAAGTGCTCTAAACTCTTAAATTCTTGTAGATATAACAATTCAGACTTTAACAACCCAAAGAAGTTTTCCATTACTGCATTGTCTAAGCAATTTCCCTTTCTGGACATGCTTTGTAAAATACTATTTTGTTTTAATCTACTTTGGTACGTTTTATGTTGATATTGCCAGCCTTGATCTGAATGCATAATTAATCCTTCTAAATTATCATGTTTTTCAAATGCTTTATCCAGCATGTCCATGACTTGACCAAAATGAGGGCGATTGGCAATACAATAGCTTACAATTTCACCATTAAATAAATCTAATATTGGTGATAAATACAGCTTTTCTCCAAATAAAGAAAACTCAGTAATATCTGTCACCCATTTTTCATTAGGTTTTGTTGCTTCAAAATTTCTTTGTAAAATATTTGGAGCTATTCTTCCTACTTCTCCACGATATGATTTGTATTTTTTAATTCTTACTTGGCATTTCAAGCCTAATTCTTTCATTAATTTTTGTACTGTTTTATGGTTAATAACAATACCAGAATTTCTTAAAGTCATGGTAATTCTTCGATATCCATATCTTCCTTTACTATTATGATATATTTCCTTAATCTTTAATTTGACCTCATCATATTTGTCTTTTAAACTTAATCTAGATAGATGATAGTAAAAAGTAGGTCTTTTGAGCTTTGCTATGTCTAGTAAAATACTTAGCTTATATTCATGCCTTAAAGAATTTACTACCATTGTTTTTTCTTTATTAGTAAGTTTTCCTTTGCTTCCTTTAAGGCTATCGATTTTTTTAAGTATGCTACCTCAGCTCTCAATCTTTGGATTTCATTTATTAAATCTGCTTCCATATTCTTATCTAATTTCTTAGGTTTTGCATTTTTAGAATTTGATTTCATGTTTACCTCCTTGGGTCTTCCACGCCGTTCTAATAAAAGCCCTTCTTCTCCTTGTTCATAATATATACGTTCCCATTTAAGAAGTGTAGCATCACTTGGAATTCCAAATATAGCTGATGCTTCATTCACACTTAAATGATTTTCATGCATATATTTTATTACATGAATTTTAAATTTACCATCATAATTTCCTGATTTCATAGATAATCCTTCTAATCCATGTATACTATACATTTTCCACCAACGTTCAGCTACCGAATTAGAAGCATTTACAGAATCTGCGGCAGTACCTATAGAATATTTATTTGTTTTCATAAGTTCAATGAATCTAATTTTTGTTTCTAAACTATACTTTGTCATACAAAAAGT
>NZ_LGSS01000052.1 GCF_001190785.1 Gottschalkia purinilytica
TACCAGCATTGGCACTTGGAGTTGATCCAGCTGATCCAGATATTATGAAGAGAAAGCCTAGGGATCCTAAAAAGAATATATTTGCAGGTGGACTTTGGCATATGATTATATTACAAGGGATAATAATAGGAGGATTGACGTTAATAGCATTCAATATGGGAAATCAAATAAATGAAATTACTGGTAGAACAATGGCATTTATTACGCTTAGTTTGTCACAGATAATACATACATTTAATGTAAGATCTCTAGATAAATCCATATTTAAGTTAGGATTATTTTCAAATAAATATTTGATAATTGCTAATGTTGTATCTATATTTTCAATGGTAATAGTAATATTGATACCAGTACTTAGAAATATATTTAAGCTTACTTTTTTAAACGGACAGCAAGTAATGACTACCATTGGACTTTCTATTCTTCCTTTAGTTATAGTCGAAATAGTCAAATTAATAAAAAGAATATCAACAAATAATTAAAATTTTAAAATATATATAATATATTATCTAACTAAATAATAGTATATTATATATGAAAAAATAAAAAATCTAAGTAAGTAAAAAGAAGTATGTAAGAATAAATTACATACTTCTTTTTATTTGATAACTGATAATCGGTATAAAAATTACAGGTAAAATAAATTTTATTCTATATTAGCTTAATAATAAACATAAGGTATATGAATAGTATTTTAAATGAGAACTTTATCTTAAAAAGCAGTATCTTATATTAATTGGTGTAGAACTTTCGATGATCAAATAGATAATTGAATTAAAATTTTCTTATTTATTTTAATAATTACTTTCATAAATTAATTATGTGTAACATATTATGTAATAAGTTTTAAAACATTAGACAAGTTATAATTATAAAAAAGCGGGGGGATTAAATGAAGAAAAAACAGTGGTATCAAATGAAAGTTAATGAATTACAGGACAAGCTGAAAGTTAACCCTAGTGTAGGTTTGAGTAATGAAGAAGCAGAAAAACGGCAATATAGTTATGGCAGCAATATTTTAAATACAGAAAAAAGAACATCAATATTAATGATGTTCTTAAATCAATTCAAAGACTCAATGGTAATTATACTGATGATAGCATCAGTAATTTCAGGAATCTTAGGAGAAATAGGTGATACAGTAATAATAATGATAGTAGTCCTATTAAATGCACTACTAGGAGTAATACAAGAAAATAAGGCAGAAAAATCATTAGAAGCACTAAAGAATCTTTCTAGTCCTATAGCAAAAGTAATAAGAGAAGGAAGAAGAATAGAAATTAAGTCTCAAGATATAGTTCCAGGAGATATAATATTATTAGAAGCTGGGGATTTGATTTCAGCAGACGGAGTAATAATAGAAAGTGCAAGTTTAATGATAGAAGAAGCGGCATTAACAG
>NZ_LGSS01000053.1 GCF_001190785.1 Gottschalkia purinilytica
TCTTTTTTGCTAATCTATCCTTACCTTTCTTAAATAAATAAAAAAGCACTATTGTAAGTAATAGCACTAATACAATTGAGTTAATATTTAGTATTATAAAATCTAGCATATTACTTTATTCCTTTTATAGCTTTTATGACTTGTAATGCCAAAGCCATACTTTCTGCCCTTGTAATGTTATCATCAAATCTTTCTTCATGTATAATTACTCCGTGTTTCTCTAACTCCCTTTTTATTGCTGCTCCCCAATGTTCATTACTCATAGAATTTAAAGCCTCCTGTATTTTATTTAAAGTATTTTTTCCTGCGATTCCATCTGAGCTTAATCCATAATCTCTTTGAAATCTCTTTACTGCATTTTCTGTATTAGTACCAAATATACCATCTGGTTTTCCCACTTCTGTATATCCTATAGCTAATAAATCTGCTTGTAGCTTATAAACTAAATCTCCACTATCGCCTTTCCTAAGTGTAACCACGTTATTACCTCCTAGCTCTATTTGTACTAAATTCTTAAACCTTGTCCAGCCTTCCCAATTGTTATAATTCAAGATTCTAGGACAATTTTTGCCTATCCAATCGTAGTGTCTTCTTAGTCTATCCACTCCCCATCCTCTTTCTTTTAATAACTTAGCAACTAATTTAACTGTATTTTGAATTACTGCTTCTCTATTGCCACTCTCACACATTTCAATGCCTATGCTTGTGTTATTACCTTCGGAACTTCCTGCATGGTAAGATACTTCGTTTAGTGGTATAGCTTCTATAGCTTCTTTTTCATCAACTACTATATGCCAGCTTACTGAGTTAGTGTTTGAAGGATTAGTAAGCCAACCCCTTTCATTTCTAGCTGTAGAACTTGGATTTCCTGTACTATGAATAGTTAAATACTGAGCATTTAATTTTGTTCCCGGTCTTTTAGACTTAGAATTTGGAATGTGATTTACTACATAATTCATATAATTACCTCCTTATAAATTAAAAAAGCCCTCATAATCCATATACGAGTGCTTTAAGTCGCCTTTAAGTTTTATTAATGAAATATCTTTTTCTTTATTTCTCTGACATCTTCTTTTACATCTTCAACTATGTTGAATTTCTCAGATAGTTCCTTTATTATATCTTGATAATTTGCTTCTCTTTTACTGTTTTCTCTTAGTACATAAAATAACATAAATACGAATAATACTGCCCATAAGCCTTGACTTAAGGCTATTTTTATAATTTCTTGTTCCATCTCACACCTCACTATTTTTAAAATAAAAAAAGACCTTCTTTGGTCTAGTTCTGTCCTGCTAAATATTCAGCTACTGCGATTTGATATTCAT
>NZ_LGSS01000054.1 GCF_001190785.1 Gottschalkia purinilytica
GTGCTAGGTGTTGGGGGTCGAACCTCAGTGCCGAAGTTAACACATTAAGCACTCCGCCTGGGGAGTACGGTCGCAAGACTGAAACTCAAAGGAATTGACGGGGACCCGCACAAGCAGCGGAGCATGTGGTTTAATTCGACGCAACGCGAAGAACCTTACCAAGACTTGACATCCCTCTGACCGGACTAGAGATAGTCCTTTCTCTTCGGAGACAGAGGTGACAGGTGGTGCATGGTTGTCGTCAGCTCGTGTCGTGAGATGTTGGGTTAAGTCCCGCAACGAGCGCAACCCTTGCCTTTAGTTGCTAACATTTAAGTTGAGCACTCTAGAGGGACTGCCGGTGACAAACCGGAGGAAGGTGGGGATGACGTCAAATCATCATGCCCCTTATGTCTTGGGCTACACACGTGCTACAATGGTCGGTACAACGGGGAGCGAAGCCGTGAGGTGGAGCAAATCCCAATAAGCCGATCCCAGTTCGGATTGTAGGCTGAAACTCGCCTACATGAAGCCGGAGTTGCTAGTAATCGCAGATCAGAATGCTGCGGTGAATACGTTCCCGGGTCTTGTACACACCGCCCGTCACACCATGAGAGTCGATAACACCCGAAGCCGGTGAGCTAACCGTAAGGAGGCAGCCGTCGAAGGTGGGATTGATGATTGGGGTGAAGTCGTAACAAGGTAGCCGTATCGGAAGGTGCGGCTGGATCACCTCCTTTCTAAGGAGAATTGCTTTTCACTATTTAATTTTGAGAGTTCAAACTCTCAAAAGTTTGTACCTTGAAAACTACACAGCGAAAAAAATACTACGTAGTAAGCTAGAAATAGCTACTACAATTTCAACTGGTCAAGTTATTAAGAGCATAGGGTGAATGCCTTGGCACCAGGAGCCGAAGAAGGACGGGATAAGCGCCGAAACGCTACGGGGAGTCGCAAGTAGACATTGATCCGTAGATATCCGAATGGGGAAACCCACCTAAGGTAAACCTTAGGTATCACTTACTAAATACATAGGTAAGTGAAGGTAAACCAGGGGAACTGAAACATCTAAGTACCCTGAGGAAGAGAAAGAAACATCGATTTCCTAAGTAGCGGCGAGCGAAAGGGAAAGAGCCCAAACCTGTAAAAGCAATTTTACAGGGGTTGAGGACATAGCATAAAAGGAGAGGCTATTGTAGTCGAAGAGAGTTGGAAAGCTCCACCA
>NZ_LGSS01000055.1 GCF_001190785.1 Gottschalkia purinilytica
TTGGAATAACTGTAAGACCTGAATACGTAGCAAATTTACCAGGTATATTACAAAAGTTATTCTCATCTGGAATTAGTGCTGGTACTATAGTGGCTTTATTATTAAATATATTATTAAAAGATGATAGTAAAGAAAGTGAAAATCAGGCTAGTGTAGTTTAAGATATTAGTTTTGTTTAAAATACTTATATTCCCCTATAAGTAAAATGTTAATTAAAAATTTTTAAAAAGAGAATTCTTATATAAGAATTCTCTTTTTTTATGTTTATTTTCTTATACTATTCATCTCAGATTAAAATTATCTATAAAAATTAACATAACTTAAATAATTCTATAGATATCTCAAACTATATTTTAAATGCAATCGAATAAAATAACAGCGTAAAGGCTAAAATAAATGTATCAAATATTCTTAAAAATAGTGAAACTACATAGTTTTCATTGAATTTCATAATGACATCTATCATTATGTTTCTCTTTGATTAAAAATTTTAGTTTAGGAGGTACTAATATGAGTGAAAACATTGATCCAAACAGATCTAATTTGTTATATAAAATGGATGACAAACCATCTATAGGTTTATCTATTATTCTAGCACTTCAACATATTGTAACTGCATTTGGAGGTATCGTAGCAGTTCCTTTAGTTATAGGTCAGGCACTTGGCCTTTCAGTTCCAGATTTAGCGTTTTTAGTAAGTGCTACAATATTTGTATCAGGTATTACTACTTTTATTCAAGCTAAAGGAGTAGGTCCTGTAGGTGCAAGAGTTCCTTGTATTATGGGTACTGACTTTACTTTTGTTGCTCCTTCATTGGCTGTAGCACTTCCTGCTGCTGCTGGTGGTATGGGATTAGGTCTACCAGGATTATTCGGAGCAACTATAATGGGCTCTTTTTCAGAAATGATTTTAAGCAGATTCTTAAAACCTTTAATGAGGTTTTTCCCTCCAATTGTTACTGGTACTGTTGTTACATTAATAGGTACAACATTACTCCCAGTAGCAATGGATTGGGCAGCTGGTGGAGCTGGTGCAAAAGACTATGGTAGTTTAAGAAACGTTATTATATCAATAGTTGTATTGTTAATCATCATATTTTTAAATAGATATGGTAAGGGAATGATAGGAAGTGCTTCTGTTCTTATTGGTATAGTTATAGGTTATATTATATGTTATCCTTTAG
>NZ_LGSS01000056.1 GCF_001190785.1 Gottschalkia purinilytica
GTGCTAGGTGTTGGGGGTCGAACCTCAGTGCCGAAGTTAACACATTAAGCACTCCGCCTGGGGAGTACGGTCGCAAGACTGAAACTCAAAGGAATTGACGGGGACCCGCACAAGCAGCGGAGCATGTGGTTTAATTCGACGCAACGCGAAGAACCTTACCAAGACTTGACATCCCTCTGACCGGACTAGAGATAGTCCTTTCTCTTCGGAGACAGAGGTGACAGGTGGTGCATGGTTGTCGTCAGCTCGTGTCGTGAGATGTTGGGTTAAGTCCCGCAACGAGCGCAACCCTTGCCTTTAGTTGCTAACATTTAAGTTGAGCACTCTAGAGGGACTGCCGGTGACAAACCGGAGGAAGGTGGGGATGACGTCAAATCATCATGCCCCTTATGTCTTGGGCTACACACGTGCTACAATGGTCGGTACAACGGGGAGCGAAGCCGTGAGGTGGAGCAAATCCCAATAAGCCGATCCCAGTTCGGATTGTAGGCTGAAACTCGCCTACATGAAGCCGGAGTTGCTAGTAATCGCAGATCAGAATGCTGCGGTGAATACGTTCCCGGGTCTTGTACACACCGCCCGTCACACCATGAGAGTCGATAACACCCGAAGCCGGTGAGCTAACCGTAAGGAGGCAGCCGTCGAAGGTGGGATTGATGATTGGGGTGAAGTCGTAACAAGGTAGCCGTATCGGAAGGTGCGGCTGGATCACCTCCTTTCTAAGGAGAATTGCTTTTCACTATTTAATTTTGAGAGTTCAAACTCTCAAAAGTTTGTACCTTGAAAACTACACAGCGAAAAAATACTACGTAGTAAGCTAGAAATAGCTACTACAATTTCAACTGGTCAAGTTATTAAGAGCATAGGGTGAATGCCTTGGCACCAGGAGCCGAAGAAGGACGGGATAAGCGCCGAAACGCTACGGGGAGTCGCAAGTAGACATTGATCCGTAGATATCCGAATGGGGAAACCCACCTAAGGTAAACCTTAGGTATCACTTACTGAATACATAGGTAAGTGAAGGTAAACCAGGGGAACTGAAACATCTAAGTACCCTGAGGAAGAGAAAGAAACATCGATTTCCTAAGTAGCGGCGAGCGAAAGGGAAAGAGCCCAAACCTGTAAAAG
>NZ_LGSS01000057.1 GCF_001190785.1 Gottschalkia purinilytica
ACGGTTAAGGCTAAATATAGAGGTCGGAAGATAAATTTATGTACGAGTTGTGGAGTGGAAATTAAAAAGGCTATTTAAAAAGGAGGATTAAAGGAAGTGGATACAGAGACAAAGTTTAGGGTTTGGGATAAAGATAGAAATGAAATGTACTACCTTACAGATAATACTACAGAAAATAACTCAATAATGGATATGAGAATAGTGTTTGATGAATTAGGTATATGTGTTTTCGTAAAAGGATACGGAGAAGAGGAATTTAAAAATATAAGAAATTTTAAACTAATGCAATACACAGGACTAAAAGATATGAACGGAAAGGAAATCTATGAGGGAGATATAGTTGAATATTGCAATACTTTAACAGAGCTATCAGAAGTAATAGTTAGCAAAGTAATATATAGAAAAGGTTGCTTTGGAATAGAAGGATTTTTTAAAGGTAGTTTCATTGCATTTTCTGATATATCGCCAGAACATATTAAGATTGTAGGAAATGTATATGAAAAAGAGGCATAAAAGATGAAATTAAAAGAGCTATTAGAGCTACAGAAAGAACTAGATGATCGAATAATAGAGAAAAAATATAATCCCTCGGATATGGGACAATTAAACTATTTACATGAAATGATGTTGCCAGAAAGATTACTGGCATTACAAGTAGAAACATCAGAATTGGCTAATGCTACTAGATGTTTTAAATACTGGAGTGATAAAGGGCCTGAGCCTAAAGAAAGAATTCTAGATGAATATGCAGATGTATTACATTTTGTACTTAGTGTAGGAAATACTCTAAACTTTACAGCTGAAGAGATAGAAGAAGCTTATATTAAGAAGCATAAAGAGAATTATAAAAGGCTAGAGGAGGGGTATTAAAATGCTTGAAATAGGCACAGTTAGGATGAAAAATGTGAGTGATGATTTTAAGGGGTTAGAGGGAATGAAGCTTTTACTTATGCATTCATGCGAAGGTTGTGAAAGAATAGTTGTAAATCCTATAAGACAAGAAGATTTTGAGAAATATTACAAAAATTCATTTGAAACAATGGGAAAAGAATGGGTTAACGATGATTATAAGTCTTTCTTAAAATATATGCTTAGTGAAAATTGTGAGTTTATTAG
>NZ_LGSS01000058.1 GCF_001190785.1 Gottschalkia purinilytica
TATGTTGCCCATGTACTATTTTATATAAAGTTTCTTTATCCAATTAAACACCTCCTATTAACTTAAGACACTGGAAGCTGTTACGCTTCCCACGCCTCAACTATCTCTTCATTTTCTATTCTTATGCAAATAATAGGAGAATCTTCATCATTCTCGTAAGCTTGATAATCTATATGTTGATTACTTTCATCTTCGCTAACTATAATTTCTTTTTCACTTGTGTCAAATGCACAAATTACGTCATTTTTAAAATCTTCTGTAACCTTAATTCCTATCAAATTTTCTATTGTTCTTTTAATATCTAACATCTTTTATTCCTCCTCTAAATTTAAAAATTTATTTCATTTAATCTTTCTTGTAAATACCTACCCATACTTGCTGTACTAGCAATTCCTTTCATATCTTCAATGTATTTTCCTTGTCTGTTTAAATCATAATAACCTAATGTACAGCTCCTATAATCCTTGCCACCTCTTACATACCAAACTTGATTAATATAAATTCTTTTCTTACCATGCTTCTCCCAAACTTTAGCTCTTAAGTTTCCTGTACTTATTTCTATATCTTCTACTTCATAAACAAGATTTTGCACTTTTCTTTCTTCTAAAAGGTAAGTTAAACATAATTTGAACTGAGTTTTATAATCTACATCTTTAAATTTTTCTACTATTTCTTTTGTTAATCTATGTGCTTCTTTAAAAATAAATCTCATTTTACTTACCTCCTAGACTTTTTAGTAACGCTTTCGTTACTTCTTGATTATATTATATCACGTTTGCGTTACTTGTAAACCCTTTTTTCAAAATATTTTCAAAATATCGTTCGACATTTATTTCAAAAAATAAAAAAAGACTAGGGATTAATTCCCTAGTCTAAGACTTTCTTTAGCTCTATTACACATTTCTCTATCAAATCATCTAGCTTCTTTCGAGGAAGCAAAACATTTAATATAGGAAATCTTCTATATACTTCTCTAATAACATATTGTTTCTTTCTTTTGCCCTTATCACTTCCAAAGTATTTCTCTGCTTCTACAACTAAATCTAATACTATCTTTTTTGCTAATCTATCCTTACCTTTCTTAAATAAATAAAAAAGCACTATTGT
>NZ_LGSS01000059.1 GCF_001190785.1 Gottschalkia purinilytica
TTCTACTTGAGAAAGGGACATTTTATTTATCCCTTTCTTTATGTAGACAGCTTTCCTTCTTCTCTCCGCTCTGTCCACTACCTCACTTCCTTTTATTTATCATCTATCCCTGTTAATTCTTTAAAATAAGGTAACTCTTCTATCCATTTACAAAACTCTTTCCATTGTGGTAACCTGTGATTTTTCCTCTGATGATATATATTTAATAACTGTTGATAGTTAGTGTTTATAGTTCTTTTTTGTAAATAACTTTCTGGTAGCAATGTTTTAGCCAGCTCTAAATATCTTTCTTTCGAACTCTCTATATATTCTTCTCTTAATTCATTAAGCGTATCTATAACTTGACATATAATACCTACCTCTTCTTCTTTTGAAATAAACTCAAAATCTAATATCGACATTTCTTTTCTAAACAAGGTATGCATAGTAGAACATGAAATCTTTTCAACATGTTTGTAGGTATCGAATTCCTGCCACCAGTACCTTGGTGCTTTTACATCTGCCCATACTTGTATCATTCTTAAATGTTTACAATGCTCTGTTCCTGCTTTAACCAATTTTTTCGATAATTCTATATCTGCATTTCCTATACTAAATTTTAATATTCCTGAATCTAATTCGTATGCAACGCTATCTGTCCTACCCCAACTATTCTTTGGATTTCTCATTCCTCTTAGAGCATGTTGAAATCCATATACGTCTGTATAAATTATTCTCATTTTCCCACTCCCTTTGTTTTATATTAAATCTTCAAATATTTCCTCTTGTCTATCCGTCATGTAGTCTACTTCATCATCTCCACAGTTAGGACATAACGCATGTTCTACATTGCCTGATCGTGATGTTATTCTAAATAACTCTCCACACTCATTACATCTTAAATTTTTAAATCTTATCATATTTATCTTCTCCTTTCTAGAATGGAAT
>NZ_LGSS01000060.1 GCF_001190785.1 Gottschalkia purinilytica
TTCATCTTCCTGCTCATGGACCATCCACATACTTTGCGAGAATAAATATCAAGAAATACGGCTAAGTACAGTACCCCTTTCTTTGTCGGAATATATGTAATATCCCCAACCCAAATCTTGTTTTTTCCATCAGTTTGAAATAACTGATTAAGTAGATTAGGCCTTTCTATTGAAGATGATTTCTGATTGTAATGCTTGTATCTGCATCTTGTACCTCTTGGAACCAACTTCATATTTCTCATCAATTTTGCAACACGTTTTCGATTTACAGTGATACCCTTTTGCTCAAGGGCTTTTGAAATCCTTATAGAACCATATCTACCTTTATGCTCTTCGAATATCTCTCTAATTTCAGCACTTAAAACTTCATTTTCAAGCATTAGCTTGGATGGTCTTCTATTTAGGTATTCATAGAAACCAGAACGCTAAATATTTAATGTCTTACAGGCCTTCTTGATATTATACTTGTTCTGGTTTTCCTTGAGATATTGGAATCTTACACATTTTTTTCTTCAAGAAGGTCCGGTATTTTTTTAGCAGTTCTAATTCTGCTCTAAGCTCTTCATTCTCTCGCTTAAGCTTTTTTATTTCATATTGAGAGTTGTAAAGTGCACTTCCATGCCCTGGAAATGCACTTTCTCCATACTCTTCATATTCACTTATCCAACGGTACAGACTATTGTAATGGATAGATAATTCCTTTGCAACTTCAGAAGCGGACATATTATCTTCCAAAACTAACTTTACTGCAGCCATCTTAAATTGACGATCATAACTTCTCCTACTCATAAACTGTCACCTTTTTCTCTTAACTTAGTGTCCAGTTTATTATACCATTTC
>NZ_LGSS01000061.1 GCF_001190785.1 Gottschalkia purinilytica
TTATAATACTGAAGTTCTAACTAGAAACTGTGAAACCAGTTTTAGGACACTGTCAGTTGGGCAGTTTGACTGGGGCGGTCGCCTCCTAAAGAGTAACGGAGGCGCTCAAAGGTTCCCTCAGCACGGACGGAAATCGTGCGAAGAGTGCAAAGGCAGAAGGGAGCTTGACTGCGAGACCAACAAGTCGAGCAGGAAGGAAACTTGGACTTAGTGATCCGGTGGCACCGAGTGGAAGGGCCATCGCTCAACGGATAAAAGCTACCCCGGGGATAACAGGCTTATCTCCCCCAAGAGTCCACATCGACGGGGAGGTTTGGCACCTCGATGTCGGCTCGTCTCATCCTGGAGCTGTAGCAGGTTCCAAGGGTTGGGCTGTTCGCCCATTAAAGAGGCACGCGAGCTGGGTTCAGAACGTCGTGAGACAGTTCGGTCCCTATCCGTCGTGGGCGTAGGAAATTTGAAAGGAGCTGTCCCTAGTACGAGAGGACCGGGATGGACAGACCACTGGTGTATCAGTTGTCGTGCCAACGGCATGGCTGAGTAGCCAAGTCTGGAAGGAATAAGCGCTGAAGGCATCTAAGCGCGAAGTCTCCCTTAAGATAAGATTTCCCATTCGGTTAACGAAGTAAGACCCCAGGAAGACTACCTGGTAGATAGGTCACAGGTGTAAGGGCAGCAATGTCTTAAGCTTAGTGATACTAATAGGTCGAGGGCTTGACCAAGAAAGAAAGTAGCTGTGTAGTTTTGAAGGTACAAACCTTTAAAAGAATATATTAAGTTAA
>NZ_LGSS01000062.1 GCF_001190785.1 Gottschalkia purinilytica
ACCTATAAGCGTTTGAGAAATGGAGTGACACAGAAGGATAGGTTAAGCGTACCGTTGGTTGAGTACGTCCAAGCCAGTAGGGAGTTTTCATAGGCAAATCCGTGGAAACAATCCTGAGAGGTGATGGGGAGTGAAAATAAGTAGCGAAGTAACTGACTCCATGCTGTCGAGAAAAGCTTCTATCGAGCAAGTAGGTACCCGTACCGCAAACCGACACAGGTAGGCGAGGAGAGAATCCTAAGACGAGCGGAAGAACTCTTGTTAAGGAACTCGGCAAAATAACCCCGTAACTTAGGGAGAAGGGGTGCCGGAGCATGTGAAAGATGCACATCTGGAGCATGAACCGGCCGCAGTGAATAGGCCCAAGCGACTGTTTATCAAAAACACAGGTCTCTGCTAAATCGAAAGATGAAGTATAGGGGCTGACGCCTGCCCGGTGCTGGAAGGTTAAGGGGAAGTGTTAGACATTAGTCGAAGCATAGAACTTAAGCCCCAGTAAACGGCGGCCGTAACTATAACGGTCCTAAGGTAGCGAAATTCCTTGTCGGGTAAGTTCCGACCCGCACGAAAGGCGTAACGATTTGGGCACTGTCTCAACAAGAGATCCGGTGAAATTGTAGTACCAGTGAAGATGCTGGTTACCCGCGACAGGACGGAAAGACCCCGTGGAGCTTTACTGCAGGCTGACATTGGATTTTGGTATTATATGTACAGGATAGGTGGGAGACTTAGAAACCAGGGCGCCAGCTTTGGTGGAGTCATCGTTGGGATACCACCCTTATAA
>NZ_LGSS01000063.1 GCF_001190785.1 Gottschalkia purinilytica
TAACTTAATATATTCTTTTTAAAGGTTTGTACCTTCAAAACTACACAGCTACTTTCTTTCTTGGTCAAGCCCTCGACCTATTAGTATCACTAAGCTTAAGACATTGCTGCCCTTACACCTGTGACCTATCTACCAGGTAGTCTTCCTGGGGTCTTACTTCGTTAACCGAATGGGAAATCTTATCTTAAGGGAGACTTCGCGCTTAGATGCCTTCAGCGCTTATTCCTTCCAGACTTGGCTACTCAGCCATGCCGTTGGCACGACAACTGATACACCAGTGGTCTGTCCATCCCGGTCCTCTCGTACTAGGGACAGCTCCTTTCAAATTTCCTACGCCCACGACGGATAGGGACCGAACTGTCTCACGACGTTCTGAACCCAGCTCGCGTGCCTCTTTAATGGGCGAACAGCCCAACCCTTGGAACCTGCTACAGCTCCAGGATGAGACGAGCCGACATCGAGGTGCCAAACCTCCCCGTCGATGTGGACTCTTGGGGGAGATAAGCCTGTTATCCCCGGGGTAGCTTTTATCCGTTGAGCGATGGCCCTTCCACTCGGTGCCACCGGATCACTAAGTCCAAGTTTCCTTCCTGCTCGACTTGTTGGTCTCGCAGTCAAGCTCCCTTCTGCCTTTGCACTCTTCGCACGATTTCCGTCCGTGCTGAGGGAACCTTTGAGCGCCTCCGTTACTCTTTAGGAGGCGACCGCCCCAGTCAAACTGCCCAACTGACAGTGTCCTAAAACTGGTTTCACAGTTTCTAGTTAGAACTTCAGTATTATAA
>NZ_LGSS01000064.1 GCF_001190785.1 Gottschalkia purinilytica
GTGCTAGGTGTTGGGGGTCGAACCTCAGTGCCGAAGTTAACACATTAAGCACTCCGCCTGGGGAGTACGGTCGCAAGACTGAAACTCAAAGGAATTGACGGGGACCCGCACAAGCAGCGGAGCATGTGGTTTAATTCGACGCAACGCGAAGAACCTTACCAAGACTTGACATCCCTCTGACCGGACTAGAGATAGTCCTTTCTCTTCGGAGACAGAGGTGACAGGTGGTGCATGGTTGTCGTCAGCTCGTGTCGTGAGATGTTGGGTTAAGTCCCGCAACGAGCGCAACCCTTGCCTTTAGTTGCTAACATTTAAGTTGAGCACTCTAGAGGGACTGCCGGTGACAAACCGGAGGAAGGTGGGGATGACGTCAAATCATCATGCCCCTTATGTCTTGGGCTACACACGTGCTACAATGGTCGGTACAACGGGGAGCGAAGCCGTGAGGTGGAGCAAATCCCAATAAGCCGATCCCAGTTCGGATTGTAGGCTGAAACTCGCCTACATGAAGCCGGAGTTGCTAGTAATCGCAGATCAGAATGCTGCGGTGAATACGTTCCCGGGTCTTGTACACACCGCCCGTCACACCATGAGAGTCGATAACACCCGAAGCCGGTGAGCTAACCGTAAGGAGGCAGCCGTCGAAGGTGGGATTGATGATTGGGGTGAAGTCGTAACAAGGTAGCCGTATCGGAAGGTGCGGCTGGATCACCTCCTTTCTAAGGAGAATTGCTTTTCACT
>NZ_LGSS01000065.1 GCF_001190785.1 Gottschalkia purinilytica
TTTCTTTCTTGGTCAAGCCCTCGACCTATTAGTATCACTAAGCTTAAGACATTGCTGCCCTTACACCTGTGACCTATCTACCAGGTAGTCTTCCTGGGGTCTTACTTCGTTAACCGAATGGGAAATCTTATCTTAAGGGAGACTTCGCGCTTAGATGCCTTCAGCGCTTATTCCTTCCAGACTTGGCTACTCAGCCATGCCGTTGGCACGACAACTGATACACCAGTGGTCTGTCCATCCCGGTCCTCTCGTACTAGGGACAGCTCCTTTCAAATTTCCTACGCCCACGACGGATAGGGACCGAACTGTCTCACGACGTTCTGAACCCAGCTCGCGTGCCTCTTTAATGGGCGAACAGCCCAACCCTTGGAACCTGCTACAGCTCCAGGATGAGACGAGCCGACATCGAGGTGCCAAACCTCCCCGTCGATGTGGACTCTTGGGGGAGATAAGCCTGTTATCCCCGGGGTAGCTTTTATCCGTTGAGCGATGGCCCTTCCACTCGGTGCCACCGGATCACTAAGTCCAAGTTTCCTTCCTGCTCGACTTGTTGGTCTCGCAGTCAAGCTCCCTTCTGCCTTTGCACTCTTCGCACGATTTCCGTCCGTGCTGAGGGAACCTTTGAGCGCCTCCGTTACTCTTTAGGAGGCGACCGCCCCAGTCAAACTGCCCAACTGACAGTGTCCTAAAACTGGTTTCACAGTTTCTAGTTAGAACTTCAGTATTATAA
>NZ_LGSS01000066.1 GCF_001190785.1 Gottschalkia purinilytica
TAATATGTTCAGATAAGACAGGCACATTAACACAAAATAAAATGACAGTAACAAAATTATACACTTATGGAGAACTTAAAGACATAGCAGATATAAATATTATGGATAGAGATGTAGAGTTAGCACTAAAGATAGGTTTATTATGTAATGATGCAATAATAGAAGAATATAACGGGGAAAAGAAACCACTAGGAGATCCTACAGAAGTAGCTTTAGTAGTAGCTGCGCAACAACATAGATTATTCAAGAAAGAACAAGAAGCCATATTAGAAAGAGTAAAAGAGATACCTTTTGATTCAGATAGAAAGTTAATGACTACTATACATAAAACTGATAAAGGCTATAAGATATTAACTAAAGGTGCTTTAGATATTTTGATGGACAAGTGTACGGGGATATTGATAAATGGTAATGTTCAGAGACTAACTACAGATATGAAAAAAACTATAAATAAAGTAAACGAAAATCTTTCACAGCAAGCATTAAGAGTCATAGCATTAGCCTATAAAGATACGTCAAAAGATCATAATTCTCTTAAAAATGACTATGCAGAACAAGATTTAATATTTGTAGGTATGTTTGGGATGATAGATCCGCCAAGACAAGAAGCAAGAATAGCTGTAGCAAAATGTAAGGAAGCAGGAATAAAGCCCGTTATGATAACGGGTGATCATAAAGTAACTGCTATGGCTATAGCAAAAGAACTAGGAATACTAAACG
>NZ_LGSS01000067.1 GCF_001190785.1 Gottschalkia purinilytica
TAATATGTTCAGATAAGACAGGCACATTAACACAAAATAAAATGACAGTAACAAAGCTTTATACTTATGGAGAACTTAAAGATATAGAAGATGCTAACTTAGACAATAAGGATGAGGATTTAGCATTAAAAATTGGTTTATTGTGTAATGATGCAACAATAGAAGAAGATGATGGAGAAAAGAAATCACTAGGAGACCCAACTGAAGTAGCGTTAATAGTAGCGGGACAACAACATGGATTATTTAAGAAAGAACAAGAAGCTATATTAGAAAGAGTAGAGGAAATACCTTTTGATTCAGATAGAAAGTTAATGACTACTATACACAAGAGTAATACAGATTATAAAGTATTTACTAAGGGTGCTTTAGATGTTTTAATAGATAGATGCAAAAAAATACTTATAGATAATGAAGAAAAAGAACTAACGGAAGAAATAAAAGAAAATATAAAAAGAGCAAATATAGAAATGTCATCAAATGCATTAAGAGTAATAGCTCTAGCGTATAAGTTAGTAGATGAAATTCCAACTAACATGACATCAGAAAATGTAGAGAATGATTTGATATTTATAGGTATGTTAGGAATGATAGATCCACCAAGAGAAGAAGTAAAGATAGCTGTAGCAAAATGTAAGGAAGCAGGAATAAGGCCTGTTATGATAACAGGTGATCATAAAGTAACTGCTATGGCTATAGCAAAAGAACTAGGAATACTAAACG
>NZ_LGSS01000068.1 GCF_001190785.1 Gottschalkia purinilytica
CTTTAGCTCAGTTGGTTAGAGCGCCCGGCTCATAACCGGTAGGTCCGGGGTTCGAATCCCTGAAGGCCCACCATCTTGCCCAGATAGCTCAGTCGGTAGAGCAGGGGACTGAAAATCCCCGTGTCGGTGGTTCGATTCCGCCTCTGGGCACCATTGGTGAATTGAAACTCCTATTCTTAGGAATGGGAGTTTTTTAGACAAAAAGTTTATTAGAAAATGCTGGAAATCACAATGGATATTAGGATTTAACGTTATTTAGATTACTTTAAATTCAAAATAAAAAAATAATAAAAAAATCAAAAAAAGTCTTGAAATTGACTTAAAAATATGATAATATATATCTTGTCGCTGATAAAAAGATTTAGATAAATATTCTTGGGTAGCTCAATGGTGGAGCAACCGGCTGTTAACCGGTAGGTTGTGGGTTCGAGTCCCACCCCAAGAGCCAAAGATGCCGGGGTGGCGGAACTGGCAGACGCACAGGACTTAAAATCCTGCGGTCCTTAAAGACCGTACCGGTTCGATTCCGGTCCTCGGCACCAATAATTAAATAAAGTAGGATATATTAGATAATGACGCGGGGTGGAGCAGTCTGGTAGCTCGTCGGGCTCATAACCCGAAGGTCGTCGGTTCAAATCCGGCCCCCGCAACCAAATAAGGCCCTATGGTCAAGCGGTTAAGACACCGCCCTTTCACGGCGGTAA
>NZ_LGSS01000069.1 GCF_001190785.1 Gottschalkia purinilytica
AGTGCTTCTGTTCTTATTGGTATAGTTATAGGTTATATTATATGTTATCCTTTAGGTATGCTTGATCTTAAAGCTGTTGCTGATGCTAGTTGGTTCTCTATGCCTCAAATATTCAAATATGGTGTTAAGTTTGATATAGGTGCTTTAATTTCATTTCTGCCTGCATACTTAGTTACAACCATTGAAACTGTAGGAGTTTTAATTGCAGTTGGAGAAGCTAGTGAAAAACCTCTATCAAATAAAGAAGTTGCTGATGGTGTTTTAGCTGACGGTGTTGGAAGTTTTATAGCTGGTTTCTTTGGAGCTGGACCTAATACATCATTTAGTCAAAACGTTGGTTTAATTCCTTTAACTAAAATTGCTAGTAGATATGTTGTTATTGTAGCAGGTGTTATATTAGGTATACTTGGAATATTCCCTAAACTTAGTACTTTAATAGCTATAATGCCTAACCCTGTACTAGGTGGAGCTGGAATAGTTATGTTTGGTATTGTTGCAGCCTCTGGAATAAAAACTTTAAGTAGAGTAAAATTAACTAACCGTAATCTTCTAATAATAGCTGTATCTATAGGTCTTGGTCTTGGAATAACTGTAAGACCTGAATACGTAGCAAATTTACCAGGTATATTACAAAA
>NZ_LGSS01000070.1 GCF_001190785.1 Gottschalkia purinilytica
CAGGTGACTCTTATTATGATTATATGAGACCTATATATAAAACATGGAATGGTAGACCTAAACAAGAAAATGAACATTGGTTTCCAGTAGAATGTGATGAGCATAAGCATGAATGTGAATGTCATAAGCGTGACCATGATCATTGTAAATGCTTTAAAGAAGAAAAATGCTGTAAGCCAATAGACTGTGATCCTGAGAAGATTGAATTTAGATGTAATACTCTTACAGGAGCGACTGGTATAGGTATCATTGCTATAGGAGGATTAATTACTCCGACAACTATAGGAACTATATCAGTAACAGATTTATGTTGTTTTAAAAAGCCATGTGTGCAGTTAGAATTTTCAGCTATAATTACAACTGGTGTAGCTCTTGCAGTTGGAACAATAATAACATTTAGAGTATTTAGACGTTGTGATAATGGTGATGAGATAGAAGTACAATCATTTAGCTTACCTCAAGGAGTAGTTGTTGCTATAGGATCTTCAATACCAGTTGCTTTCGTAGTTTGTGATTGTAATGCATGTCCTGCAAACTGTTGCACTTATAGAATAACAGTAGAAGCTACAGCAGCGGTAGCAGTAGCATCAGCTATCAATGTTGGTCA
>NZ_LGSS01000071.1 GCF_001190785.1 Gottschalkia purinilytica
TTTCTCTTCATAATATCTGGATCAGCTGGATCAACTCCAAGTGCCAATGCTGGTAAACTATCTGTTACCAGATTTACCCACAATATATGAATTGGTAATAGTGGTAATGGTAGCCTTAGTAATACTGATATAAACAGCGCTATTATTTCTCCTATATTACAAGATAATAAAAAGTGAATTGATTTTTTTATATTATCAAATATATTCCTTCCTTCTTCTACTGCTGATACTATAGTTGCAAAATTATCATCTGTTAGTATCATATCAGATGCCTGTTTTGACACATCTGTTCCTGTTATCCCCATTGCACATCCTATATTTGCTCTTTTTAATGCTGGTGCATCATTTACTCCATCCCCTGTCATTGCTACTATCTTTCCATGACTTTGCCATGCCTTTACTATTCTTACTTTATGTTCTGGTGATACTCTTGCATATACTGAATATTTAGTTACATTTTTATTTAACTCTTCTTCTGTCATATATTCTATTTCTTTTCCCTCTACTGCTTCATCACCTTCGTTTAGTATTCCTAGTTCTTTTGCTATAGCCATAGCAGTTACTTTATGATCACC
>NZ_LGSS01000072.1 GCF_001190785.1 Gottschalkia purinilytica
GACGGAGTAATAATAGAAAGTGCAAGTTTAATGATAGAAGAAGCGGCATTAACAGGGGAATCTGTTCCAGTAGAAAAAGATATAAGAATACCAGAAGGTGAAGATATTCCATTAGGAGATAGGAAAAACTATGTATTTACATCTAGTTTAGTTACAAATGGTAGAGGAAAAGTAATAGTAACAGAAACAGGAATGAATTCTGAAATAGGAAAAATAGCATCAATGCTACAAAATCAAGAAGAAATAAAAACACCATTACAGGAGAAACTAGATGAATTAGGAAAACTACTAGGAATGGGTGCATTAGGAATATGTGGAGTAATGTTTATAATAGGATATTTACAAGGTAGACCAGTATTAGAAATGTTCATGTCAGCAATATCTCTAGCAGTAGCAGCAATACCTGAAGGGTTACCAGCAATAGTGACAATAGTACTATCAATAGGTGTACAAAGAATGATAAGTAAAAATGCAATAGTAAGAAAGCTACCAGCAGTAGAGACACTAGGGACTTCATCGGTAATATGTTCAGATAAGACAGGCACATTAACACAAAATAAAATGACAGTAACAAA
>NZ_LGSS01000073.1 GCF_001190785.1 Gottschalkia purinilytica
CCCCGGACCTACCGGTTATGAGCCGGGCGCTCTAACCAACTGAGCTAAAGGCCCCTACCTTTTTTTACTTAATGGCGGAGAAGGAGGGATTTGAACCCTCGCGCCCCGTGAAGGACCTACTCCCTTAGCAGGGGAGCCTCTTCAGCCACTTGAGTACTTCTCCATTTTTTATTGGCGGAGGGGGTGGGATTCGAACCCACGTGGGCTTGCACCCTAACGGTTTTCAAGACCGCCCCGTTATGACCACTTCGGTACCCCTCCGTATTTGGTGACCCATCTGCGACTCGAACGCAGGACACCCTGATTAAAAGTCAGGTGCTCTACCGACTGAGCTAATGGGTCATATTCATGGCTGGGGTAGCAGGACTCGAACCTACGAATGCCAGAGTCAAAGTCTGGTGCCTTACCGACTTGGCGATACCCCATCATTTGGCGCGCCTGGGAGGATTCGAACCCCCGGCACACGGATTAGAAGTCCGTTGCTCTATCCTACTGAGCTACAGGCGCATATTCATTTACTGGAGCGGGTGAAGGGAATCGAACCCTCGCAACTGGCTTGGAAGGCCAGGGCTTC
>NZ_LGSS01000074.1 GCF_001190785.1 Gottschalkia purinilytica
GATATGGGTGTAGCTGTATTTACATTCTTATTTGTTGCTATATTTGATACAATAGGAACACTTGTTGGTCTAGCTGCAAAGGCTGATTTATTAGATGAAAACGGTAAACTACCTGGTATAAACAGAGCATATATATCAGACTCAATTGGTAGTATAGTAGCATCTTGTTTAGGAACTAGTTTCATAGGAACTACTGTAGAAAGTGCTTCAGGTATATCTGAAGGTGGAAAAACTGGACTAACAGCTATGGGTACAGCAGGAATGTTCTTAATAGCATTATTCTTAAGTCCATTATTCTTAATTATTCCTAATGCAGCTACAGCACCAGTATTAGTGATAGTTGGACTTCTAATGGTATCATCTATTAAAGCTATAGACTTTGATGACATAACAGAAGGATTACCAGCATTCTTAACAATTATAATAATGCCTTTATCATACAGTATAGCAGAAGGTATAGTTATCGGTATGATTTCATACGTTGCTTTAAAAGTATTAGCAAGAAAATTCAAAGATGTATCAATTGTTATGTATATTTT